>CAVDLK010000055.1:0-8036 GCA_963609745.1 Erysipelotrichaceae bacterium
TTATTTATCTATAAATTTATAGATATTATTTTAAATTAGAATAGAAACGATAAGTATCTTCACACATCTTATCAATACCATATTGTGTTTCAAAATTTAATAGTTTTTTAGCCTTATTTGTATCAGCATAACAAGTTGCAATATCCCCTGGCCTTCTTTCAACTATCTTATATGGTATTTCATGACCACAAGCCTTTTCATAAGCTTTTAATATTTCAAGAACACTATAGCCTATACCAGTACCAACATTAATTGTTTCACTACCTTTGTGATTATAAGCATATTCAATAGCCTTAATATGGGCTCTTGCAAGATCTACTACATGGATATAGTCTCTAACACCTGTTCCATCTTTTGTATCATAGTCATCACCAAATACCTTTAAATATTCTCTTTGACCCTTTTCAACTTGGGCAATATAAGGAACTAAATTATTCGGTATACCATTTGGAATCTCCCCTATTAATCCTGATTCATGAGCACCGATTGGATTAAAGTATCTTAATATAACAGCAGACATATTATTGTTTGCTTTACATAAATCATTGATAATCATCTCATTCATTAATTTTGTAGTTCCATAAGGATTAGTAGTTGTACCATAACCATATTCTTCTTTAAAAGGAACATCAAAATCACTACCATAAACTGTAGCACTAGAAGAAAATACTAAATTATTAACATTATATTTAATTAATAATTCATATAGATTTAAAGAACCAGAAACATTATTACGATAATATGTTAAAGGTATAATACATGATTCACCTACGGCCTTATAGCCCGCAAAATGTATACATGCATCAAATTTATTTTCTTTGAATACTTCTTCTAAATTTTGTTTATCTAAAATATCTACCTTATAGAATTTAGGTTTTATACCACATATTGCATCAATTTTATCTAAAACATCAATAGATGAATTATATAAATTATCAACAATAACAACATCATGTCCAGCATTAATTAGTTCTACACAAGTATGTGAACCAATAAAGCC
Source organism: Erysipelotrichaceae bacterium (assembly GCA_963609745.1). Taxonomy (GTDB): domain Bacteria; phylum Bacillota_I; class Bacilli_A; order Erysipelotrichales; family Erysipelotrichaceae; genus Colivicinus. The sequence continues at coordinate 1,001 of CAVDLK010000055.1, forward strand.
TGTACCACCAGTAACTAATACTTTCATTTTTAGCCTCCAATTAATCTACCAATATCATTAAATGATACATAAATAAATAACGTTAATATAAGTGCAACTGATATTTTCATTATCAATTCTTCACTTTTTTTAGATATAGGTCTACCTATAATAATTTCTATAAATAATAAGAATGCTCTACCACCATCTAATACTGGTAGAGGTATAGTATTAAAAGCAGCAACATTAATTGATATCATAGCAATCAATTGTAGATAATATAATAATCCATAATCATTAGCTGTTTTAACAGTTGTATATATACCTATAGGACCACTTAAGGCATCTAATTTAACTCCTTTTAATAAGGTAATAAGTGAATTAATAGTTATTCTAACTATCATCATGGCATATTCAAAACCATATATTAAACAATTAAAGATATTAATCTTGACATAATTAGTAGTTGTATTAGAGAATGTTATACCAATAACATATCTATCATCTTCTAAGATTGGAACAATATCATAACTTAATGTTTTACCATCTCTTAATATTTCTAAATGCCAAGGTCCATCTTCGTAATATGACAAAGCAAATATCGATAATTCTGAATATGTTTTAGGTGACATAGTAGCACCATTATCAAATGCAATATGAGTGATAATATCACCTTCTTGTAGACCAGTATTATAAGCTGGATAGTTTTCTACAACAGAAGCAATAACAGGTTTAGTTTCCTTAGCATAAGCACCATTATAGAGTAAGATACCAGAATATATTAATAAAGCTAAAACAAAGTTCATAAATATTCCAGCATACATAATAATAATTCTTTTCCATTTGGCAACGCCTTTTAATGTTCTTTCAAATGGAACATCACTTGTATCTGTTTTTGTTTCTAATTCATTTTCTTCATCTCCTGCCATTGAAACAAAACCGCCTACTGGGAATGCTCTTATTGAAAAGGTTGTTTCCTTAAATTGATGAGAATAAATCTTTGGTCCCATACCAATAGAATATTCACCACAATAAACATTAAAGATTTTAGCGGCAATTAAATGCCCTAATTCGTGGACTGAAATAAGTACAGTCATTAAAATAATAAAAAGTATAATAGTTTTAATAGTCTCTAACATAGATATAATTTTAACATTATTAAATTAAAACTCCTACAAGTAGGAGTTTGCCCATAATTTATCAACATATTCTTTAGCCCATTTATGAGAGGCTACAATTTCTTCAACTGTAGGTTCTTTAATAAATTTAGCATCCTTTAAAGTATTAAAGATAAATGTTTCAATATCAACAAATTTAATCTTTCCCTTTAAGAATAAATCAACCGCTTCATCATTAGCACCAATTAGTACAGCACCAAAATTGCCTTCATAATTACCTACTTTTTTCGCTAATTTAACTAAAGGATATCTTTCATAATCCATCTTCTTAAAGTTTAAAGAAGTTAAAGTATCAAAGTCTAAAAATTTACTAGTCTTATCATAATCATGATATGGTGCGAGTAAAGCATATTTAATCATCAAATGCATATCAGGCATACCAAGTTGGGCAATAATTGAACCATCATTATATTCAACCATACTATGAACAATAGATTGGCTATGTAATACAACATCAATCTTTTCATATGGTATACCAAACATATAATGAGCCTCAATTACTTCAAAACCCTTATTCATCATGGTAGCTGAATCAATTGTTATCTTATTACCCATGCTCCATACAGGATGTTTTAAAGCATCTTGTAAGGTTACATTTTTTAATTCATCTCTTCTTAAGTTTCTAAAAGAACCACCAGATCCAGTTATTATTAATCTTCTAATATCCTCTTTCCTGTGTCCTCTCATACATTGCCATAAGGCTACATGTTCTGAGTCTATAGGTCTTAATATTGCCCCATATTGTTTTAATAATTCAGTGATGATTCTACCGCCACCAACAAATGTTTCTTTGTTTGCTAGAGCGATATATTTCTTTTTCTTAATAGCTTCAATAGTTGGTTTAAAACCTACAAAACCAACTAAGCCATTAACTAAAGTTGTATAATCATCAATTTTAGCCATTTCCTCTAAACCAGTTTCACCATAATAAAACTTGATTTTAGGATATTTGCTCATTAAATCTAAATTCTTTTCAATAGTATAGGCATATTTAATATCTGAAAATTCATCTAATAATTTAATTAGATAATCAACATTATAGCCAACACTAACACCCACTAGTTTTAGGTCAACAGAATGTTCTCTAATTACATCAATAGTCTGTGTACCTATAGAACCAGAGGCTCCCATTAAAATAATTGTTCTCATACTATACTAATAAACTAAGAAGTGCTCCTAAAAATATTATACTAAATATCAAAGAGTCAAATCTGTCCAATATCCCTCCATGTCCTGGTATCAAATGTGAATAGTCTTTGACACCGAAATATCTTTTAATCATTGAAAATACTAAGTCACCAATTTGAGAAACTATAGGTAAAGTCAATGAGGAAATAATTATAATATATGGTTTAAAACCAAAGAAATCAAAGAATGATGCCCATAATAAAGAAAACATAAAGCCAAATAACCAACCACCTATAGCACCTTCAATAGTCTTTTTAGGAGATATTCTTTCATTTAATTTATGTTTACCAAATTTCATTCCGGTAAATAAAGCAAATATATCTGTTAGATAACAAATAATAAAGACATATCCCATCATCCATTTAGAATATGTTTCTACATAATCTAAATAATGTATCGCAAAACCAATAATAATAGACATTAATAATACATAAGATATATCTAATAAGTTTTCTTTTTCATCAAATACAGAAACAGTTAATAAAACAACTATTTCAAATAAGATAATGCTTATTAAATGCTTATTAACAAACCAAATGCCTATAACAGATAAAAGCATAATTATAAATAATAAATAGTTAAATTTATCTTTTCTAATTCTAATAGCTTCATATGACGCACTAATACCAATAAATGCTAAAGCAATTTTAAATAGCCAAGAACCAAAATAACAACAAGCAATAGTTAATATGCCAATAATCACTGCACTAATTACTCTTTGTTTCATCACGCCCTCCAAAATTACGTTTACGATGATTATATTCTTCAATACAAGAATCTAAACAATTATTATCAAAATCAGGCCATAAGGTATCGATAACAATAAATTCAGCATACGCTAATTGCCATAATAAAAAGTTTGATAATCTTTTTTCTCCACCAGTTCTAATTAATAAATCTACTTCTGGTAAATCTTTTGTATATAAATAATTACTAAATTCATCTTCACTTAAATCACTAACTTTACCACTAGCATAATCTACAGCATACTTTTTAGCGGCTTTAACTATTTCATCTCTACCACCATAGTTAAAAGCAAAGTTTAATATTAAACCACTATTATTCTTTGTTTCCTCTATCGCCTCATCAATAACATTCATTGTTTCTTTAGGAACTCTATCCCTATCACCAATAATCATTATTCTTACATTATTGTCCATTAATTCCTTAATATACTTACTAAAGAATATCTTTGGTAAAGACATAATATAATTTACTTCATCTAAAGAACGCTTCCAATTCTCTGTAGAGAATGCATAAACAGTTAGGCACTTAATGCCTAACTTGTTTGCGTATATTGTTATATTACGTAGTACTTCAACACCCTTATAATGTCCTGCGCTACGAGGTAGCTTATTTTGCTTTGCCCAGCGACCATTGCCATCCATAACAATCGCTAGATGCTTTAAATTATTCATTATAAAGTCATTATTTCTTTTTGTTTATCGCTAGCAATCTTTTCTACCTTTTCAATAGCCTTATCAGTAGCCTTTTGAATATCCTCTAAATAAGCCTTAGACATATCCTCAGGAATAGTTTTATCCTTCTTGATAGAATCATTAACATCTCTTCTAACATTACGGATATTAACCTTAGCCTCTTCAGACATCTTATCAACATCCTTGCAATAACCTTTTCTTGTTTCTTCTGTTAAAGCAGGTACAGTAATTCTGATAACATCTCCACCATTTTGAGGAGGTAAACCTAAATCAGAAGTATTAATAGCACGTTCTACATCTTTAACACAATGTGGATCAAAAGGTTTAATAACAATTGTCTTACCTTCTTGAACAGAAACAGAAGCTAATTGATTAATAGGTGTTGGTGAACCATAATAATCAACCATAATACCATCAATCATATTAGGATTTGCACGACCAGTTCTAACTTTCTTTAAATTTTCCTCAAAATTAGCTATAGTCTTATCCATTCTCTCATTTGCATTACTTACAAAATTGTTTTCCATAAATTCTCCTTTATTTTATTATTGTTCCTATAGTTTCACCCTTAACAGCTTTAACTATATTATTTTCATCATTCATATTAAACACAAAACCTGGAATACCCGATTTAACACAAATCTCAGCTGCTTGAAAATCTATTACCTTCAAATTATCATCTAAAATCCTTTGATAAGTAATTTCATCATATCTAACAGCATTTTTATTTGTATTAGGATCACTATCATATATTCCATCAACACCAGATTTAGCCATTAAAATTACTTCAGCATTAATATCTATAGCCTTTTGTGCAGCACCAGAATCAGTTGAATAATAAGGCTCACCATATCCACCACCAAATATTACAACATAACCCTTATCAAGCATTTCATTAGCCTTTTCAACAGTAAAGTCTTCAACATTTTGTGCTTTAATAACCGACATAGCAATAGCCTTGCAGCCAACTCTATTTAAAGCATTCTCTAACATAACAGCATTAATTACTGTAGCAAACATACCAGTATAATCCGATTTAATTCTATCAAAACCTAATTCTTCAAAGATTCTACCACGACAAATATTACCACCACCAACAACTATTCCAACCTTAACACCCATTTCACTAATTTGTTTAATTTGTAAAGCTACATCATTTAATGTATCAACACAAAATGGAAAGTCACTCGCAGAAATTGCCTCACCAGAAAGTTTTAATAAGACTCTAGAATACATATATACACCTCATCAATTAACTGTATATATTATAACAAAGAAAAAAGGCAACATTACATCGCCTTTAGCACTTACATATACAAACCAATTATTCTTCCGTATTATCTAATTTATCATCATCACTAACAGTTTCTTCTACACCACTCCCGCTTGTAGAACCACCATTATCACTACCACTAGTATTTGATGTAGGTTCCGTTGTACTTGTTTCTTCTTGTTTTATAGTAGAGTCATCTGTACCATTGGCTTCACCCATCGTTTCACCATTGGATTCGTCTATTTCATTGTCTTTTTTATCTATATCAGCATCAGAATCATTTGAAGTTTCACCATTATTTTCATTTAAAGAATCATTAGTTGTAGTATCTTTATCAGCAATTTCTTCGCCAATGTCATCATTTGCCTCGCTATCAGTAGTTTCTTCATCTTGTGAAGTTCCTTCCTCAATTAAAGGATCGTCTATAAGAGAAGCATTAGAAGTAGGTTTAGTGCCAATTTCAGATTCATTTGAAATAATAGGTGTATTAGAACAAGTTCCCCAATTTGAAGTAATAGTTAAAATTTTATTTTCATTTGTATCAACATTAACTATAAAAGATAAACTACTGCCAGATACAAGATTATCGGTATAATATTCCTCATCTTCAAAATTAATCTTGCAATAACCATTATTAGTATTACCATTAGGTGAAATTGTTACTTGATAAGTTCCAACACTTGCAAAAGTAATGGTTGTAACATTATTTTCTGTTACTGGTTGCACATAAGTATTATCATCTTTAATAACAACCACATTCACACTATAAGATGCTGATTTAATAGAAGATATATTAGTAGAAGTAGTAGTAGTAAACCATGACCAAGTAGTGCCACATAGACATATCATAAGAAAACATATAGAAATAAAAGATGGTAAAAGTAATTGATAAATATTATCATCTTTTTTAATCTTTTCTTTCTTTCTAGTTTTACTAAATATCTTTATCAAGGTTAACTCCTTATACTATTTTATCTTTTTTAATTACTTATATACAAATCTTTGATATAGGTAATCAAAGGACACAAGGTGTGCATGCTTATCAATAAATCACTTATGTCCTTTGATTATCTTCTCCGCTTAAACGCGGAGAAGTCATATACTTATTTATTCGGTAACAACCTTGTACCAAACGTCTCCGTTTGTTTGAGTTTCAGATACGACCTTATAGCCGTAGGCTACAAAATTTGCACCATCAGGCTCAGCAATGCTTTTTGATGGGTCAAAATTAACAAATGTTCCACCCTTGACAACAATCTTTGCTGTGCCATTATTATAAGCTTCATCATAACAGTTTAACACTTCACGATATTGTTTCGCTTTGGTATCCCCAGTATTCAACTGCTGAATATCAAAGAAACCGCCCTCTATTACTACTGTACCTTTGCTGACGTAAACAGCTGCCAGATTTCCCGTAAAACTGCCGTCTTTAATAGTGACAGTTGCACCATCTTGAACATCAACCGCATAGCAGTCGTTCAATTTAGCCTTAAAGACTCCGTTGCCAGCTATAGTTAAATTAGCATTATTTTGAGCTGACACAAGCGACCAATTTCCTTTTGTTTCATTCCAAATATCAGTGGTATTTTCAAGTTTTTTGCCGTTCATATTAAGTAAAATGGTATTATCATCAACAATAATAGTGCTATTTAAGTTGATATCATTATTCAAATTGATAATTCCGCTCTTTTTTGCAGCTTCAGCAAAGGCTTCAGCACTACCTACCAAAACATAATTATAAACAATTGTAAATGGTGAGAACTTCTTAACAGCCATAGTTACAATACCAGTTGAATTATCGTAGAAATAATTATCTTCTGCTGAAACATCATCAGCGCTTGTAGTGACTTTTGTCATTGGAGTGCCGTTATGATAAAGAGTTATATCACCAAGATTTTCACCCACATACAAAGTTACTTTAATAATACTTGTATTGTTATCGTTATCAAGTCCATCCATATGAACTTCTAAAGTCTTAG
>CAVDLK010000056.1:0-6329 GCA_963609745.1 Erysipelotrichaceae bacterium
CTTTTACGATACGAATTTTTTACATTTTCTATTGCCATTAAACACTTCGTATTGGGATAATCAGGATGTGAACGACAATAGGCCTCATATAAATCAATGTCTTCTAGTATATTGTTGAAATGTTCTTCCGAATGAAGCTGCCCTTCACTAATTTCATCACTAAAACGCAATATTCTAAGACGACGATTGTCTGTCTTTTCCATTTCAGAAGTGTTTAAATGATTATCTAATTTAGCAGATAACTCTTGAACAGAAGCTCCCATCTGTTTAACGGACTCTTGTATTGCGTCGGAGTTCTTCTTACTATCTTTTTTTATAGTAGCAACAGTAGCTAGAATTGTCGGAATAACAGGAATTAATACCAGAATAATTTGAACTAAATAATCCATTTTGTATATACTCCTGCAAGATTTCTACTCTTACAACAATTATTATACCATATCCAACAATAGAAGTCAAATTAGCCACTAATCATATAGGGTATAATCTAATTTATCAAGGTCATAACCCTTAGCTTTAAGTATCCACGACATACGACTTTCGCCGCGGTTTTCCATCTTCCCACTAAAATACTTAATATAGACAGGACTCCATTTAAAAACAAGACCCTCTACTTTACAGTATTTAGGCATAACTGGTTTTACTCTTTTGCGTTGCCCATTACGATATTCGTCAATCTTTTTGTTTAACTCTTGATAAGTCATTAGTTCCCCCTTTTTAGCTCTCTAAGTTTTTCTTTATCAATATGTTGTCCATCGCTTTGTAGCGGCGGTTTATATTTTTCTGGCATTGAATTATCATATACCTGATTATCGATCCACCACTCATATCCAAATTTATATTTCATTTTATCAACTGCAAGAGTACCCATATAATCATTAACTTTCTTCAGAGAAAGTAGTTTATAATTAAGGTTTTGAATATTAACATTGATATAATTTTTTAGGTCTAGTTTACTATTGTGTAGATGACCGTGAATATTAATTACATCATTGTCTACTCTTTCAGGATAATGCGAAAGAAGAATTCTGCGGCTGAACCATACTGGATGATCATATACTTTATCAAATACCTTGTTGTATGCGGCTTTAGTACCATTATCGTGGTTACCCATAATAAGATATTTCTTACCTAGTACATCTTTTATCCATTCATAATCTGTACCAAGATCCCCTAGTATCCACAGTTCATCTGCTTTTCTCATTGTAGAAAAAATTACATTTTTGATAAAAGCATCGTGTTCCTCAATAGAGTTGAAATTAGTTCTCTCAAATTCTATAATGCCACCACCATTTTTATTTGTGTGTTTTAGATGTAGGTCGCTTACAAAATATATCATTTCTCTTTCTCCTTTCTAAATATATTATAGCAAAAATTTAGACAAAAGACAATAAAAAAAGGAGCAAAAATGCTCCTTACCACTTTAGTTGTAGCCACTTATATATAAGAAAAAGGGATTATAGAGTTATTTCTAACTCTAATAATATTATAGCTTATAATTGTTTATAAGTCAAATTTATTTATTACGGATAGCAGTAATATCCCCTGCAATAGGAACATAAACCTCTTCAATTACATCTTCAACATTATCTAAATCTTGAGTTTGCTTATATAATTTTACCATTTTAACAGCACAGTCATGACATACTGGTGAAGCCATTGACATTGATTCATAAACTGCGGGCGCGCCGCATATGATACATTTCTTTTCTTCCATAGTTCTCCTTAAATTGTATCTAATAATTGGGATGTTATGCCATCCTTCTTAATTCTAATTCTACTAATATACATTAGATCACATCTTGGTTGCGCGGCGACAATAACATTTTGTCCTTTTGAGTTTTGTAATGTATGTTGTTCTGTCATCGCATGAGAGTGACCTGGTAAGATAACATCAATTCCATAAGTATTTTGTGCTATAATAGGAACTGAAATGTTTCCACCTGCTCTAGCATCTGTACCATCACCTAAGTGTACTGCACAGAAAATATAATTGATACCGAACTCTTTTAATTCATTTACATACTTTTGAATTTGTTTACAACAATCTAAACCATCTAAGATAGTATATTCATCAGTATTGCCTCTTCCACCATCAAATCCAGGGAAGCCAACACCAATAATACCAATAGTCTTAGAACCAAATCTTGCAATTCTATATGGTTTAAATACTAATTCACCTGTTGATTTATACAATAGGTTGCAAGCAGTTGTACTTTCAAGAGCCTTCATTCTCTTTTGGAAATATGCGCCGTCATCATTATAACGGAATTCATGATTACCAAATACTGAAGCAAACATATTAACGTCATTAAATGCTTCTACAACATTAGCACCTTGATTACTATTAGCAGCAGAGCTACCATGAATGATGTCGCCGCAATTAACAAGTAATGAAGGGATACCTTGTTTCTTTAAATTATTCTTTAATGTCGTTAAATCATTAATAGAGAAATTAGTTTGTACTCTTGTTGATTCTTCATAACCCTTCCAATAACCATGGATATCAGTAGTATAGATTAAATCAATTTCATCATATTCATTATTATCTTCATAATCATAATCAATAGGATTAAGATTTTCACTAATAAAATCATTTAATTCTATGGTTTTTGATAATAATTCATCATAAAATTCAACGCACTTTTTATTCTCTACGGTTTTCACCGCAATATTCAAATTTCCTTGTAATAATTCTAATTTTTCTATGATTTCTTTACAATTTTTGGGTTGTCCCGCAGGAATATATTCAGTCTCTTCAACACCTGCCACCCAAGCATTGGTGCCTAACTGATACCAAGTATAATCTTCTTGTTCTTCTATTGCTAGAACATTATAGAATGAATTACCTTTGCAAGTTGCTTTTCTTTCATAGCTTGTACTCGGCCCTAATCGTATATTCAATACAACATCGCCAACATAAAGCTGATCGCTATTGAGCTCGCCCGCAACTGGTTGCGGTGCAGCTCATTCGGCTTCAGCCTCATAAAACTGTACTTCTTCTACTCCAGCCACCCAAGCATCTGTTCCAATCTTATACCAAGTATAGTTGCTGCTCTCATAAATTTCTTCAACATTATAATAACTTTCCTTATCGCAGTAACCTTTTGATTCACTTGAAGTGGAGTGGTCTGTACGAATTCTTAATAATACTTTTCCAACATAGATTTGATCTTCTTTAGTATTCTTTTCAACGCTTTCTGGTTTTACCCAAGTATCTTTGATTTCTTCTAAACAATCTGGTACTCCTGCTACCCATGTATTCTCAGCAATAGAGTATCAATAGTAAGAATCAGCTCATACCTTATCGGAATATGTATACTCTCCGATCGCGGCGAAACCCAAAAAACGTCCATTTAAAGAAGGCTTGTTTCGCTTTCTCAATACTGAGGACGTAATTTTTATCTTATTCATCTTTTCTCCTATGGTAGTCCTGCCTGGACTTGAACCAGAACCTAGCCCTTATCAAGGGCTTATACTAACCTTTATATTACAGGACTATTGTGGTGCCAGCTACAGGAATCGAACCCGTAACCTACTGCTTACAAGGCAGTTGCTCTACCTATTGAGCTAAGCTGGCATTAACCTCTTTTTCGTGGCTCAATACCTATAGACTTGAGCCAAGTATTCCTATATTCTTCATCAAACTTCATTCTGGCATACTCTTCGTACTCTGTGTTATAGGTACCACAAGATTCTTCATGTAAGCCATATTCATCTACCCAAGTAAGGAAATAGCATTGACCATAGTCATCCATATATACGCTAATGGTTTTGCCGCATATTTCTAATGTTTCAATAAAATATATTCCATTTTGAATTTCAGTCATTGTTATTTTCCTTTCTATGCTTAATCTTCTGTAAAATTAATTGTTATCCAAATACTCTTGCCATTCCATAATTACTCCAACAATCCACAGAATTTTGCAAGAAATGGTAAAAGTAATGTACTTAATATGAATATAACTAATTGTATTTTGCCTCGTCTATTTTTACAATTAAATATTGCGTTTATACCAATAGACATCCAAAATAAAACTATTGCTACAAATATTAATTCTTTCATATTACTCCTTAACATAGTTAAGCAGTTTTCAGTCATGCTTAGGACTATTTGATTAGGTTTTATATCTCTAATCTGATAATTGCTATTATGCCCTTGGCACGTCATCTGCACAGTATAACTAAAGTTATAAAGGAAATGCCCTATGTTCCCAAGTGGTAGCAATATATAAAACAATATCTAGATGGTAAAACGGATTCGAACCATTACTCCCCGCAACAAGCGGGCGACCTTTCCAATTAGTCGATTACCTATTGTTTTATTAATTTTTGGTAGGTAAGAGGGGATTTGAACCCCTATGCAAATGCACTAGTTTCTAAGACTAGCATGTATACCAGTTCCATCACTTACCTATTTGGCGCTTACTATAGGATTTGAACCTATGCATCGGATAACCGATCTAACAGTTTAGCAAACTGTCCTCTTTACCACTTGAGTAAGTAAGCATATTGGCAAGCCCCAGAGGATTTGAACCCCTGCAACTGAGTTTGGAGCTCAGAATGCTACCGCTACATCAGAGGCTTATATGGAGCGGGATAACGGTTATGCTCCGATGCTTGAACATTGGCAATGTTCTGTTCTACTATTAAACTAATCCCGCATATGGAGCAGATAATGGGAATCGAACCCATATCGTCAGTTTGGAGGACTGAAGTTCTAGCCGTTGAACAATATCTGCACTTTTCCTTACAATTATATTATAGCAAAAATTTAGAAAATTTCATAATTTTATCTTGGTGATCTGGCTGGGATTCGAACCCAGGACTCTTTGATTAAAAGTCAAATACTCTACCTCTGAGTTACCAAATCATTATGGCTAGGAGGGAGTGAATTGAACACTCATTGTATCGGTCAAAGCGATATGTCCTACCATTAGACGACCTCCTATTATGGTCAGGATAATAGGATTTGAACCTATGACATCTTGCTCCCAAGGCAAGCGCTCTACCAAGCTGAGCTACATCCTGATTGGCGCAGGGACTGGGATTCGAACCCAGGCGCCGTTTGCACGACCTACTGGTTTTCAAGACCAGACTCTTAAACCACTTGAGTATCCCTGCATATTGGCGGAAGTTATAGGGCTTGAACCTATAGCCTATCGGTTAACAGCCGATTGCTCCACCTATTGAGCTAAACTTCCATTGGGCAGACTAATCGGACTCGAACCGATGAGATCCAGGGCCACAACCTGGCGCGTCTACCATCTCCGCCATAGTCTACATATTGGAGGTTCCTGTCAGATTCGAACTGACGCTTACAGAGTTGCAGTCTATTGCCTTACCACTTGGCTAAAGAACCAAAAAAGAAAGCCTCATTTCTGAGGCTTTTAATTAGAATAAGTTTTCAATTACGACTGGTTCTTTTTCAACCACTTTCTTCGCTTTCACTTTTTTAATAGTTGGATCAGCAAGAGAAATAGTTAAATCAAGAGCCGCATAAATTGGAGAACCATCTTGAGCCTCAGCTACTTGGAAATATAAACCGTTAGGACCACACACAAAACTTGTATGAGATGTAATATAATCAATTACTTGTTCTCTCACAGCAGAGCGCACAGCAGGGATGACATTTCCATTTTCATTTAAGATATTGATAGTTTTCATAAGTAAAATCTCCTTTCTCTTATATTTAATGTTTTACTTTGTAGTTATCTTTAACTTACAAACTCATTATATATTGTTTTTTTAATTTTTTCAAATTTACACTTTCTAACTTTTTGATAAAAATTAAGCAATATATAATGGATAATAATAGAATACTAAAATTTTAAATAATTGTAAAATTTTATTTCTTTTTCTTTGATTTAACAATAGGTTCATCAACGACCATCTTAGTCAAATTTTCAATATTTACTTCTTCAGGAGCATTAGCATCTCCCTTTTCAAATGTTTCAACTTTTATATTGGGATTAAAACGATTGAAATCAACTCCAACTGATTCGAATTCTTTCTTCCAATATTCTTCATCTGATTTAAAAGGAGCAAAAGCTTCATCAAATTCAACTTGGTTTTTAGCATTAATCATTTCATTAATGCGGGCTTGGTATAAGTATTGATCCTTCATATGTATTCCTCCTATAATAGGTCTTATTCTATGGCACCGGCGCAAGGTGTCGAGCCCTGATAACCTGAGTTGGACCCCAGGCCTATGGTTTTGAAGACCATCCCCATTGCCGAATGGTAAAACGCCGATAAATACTATAACTTACTATAATTATTATATCAAAATTTTTACCAAATGGCAAATTAAAAGGATGAATAAATCA
>CAVDLK010000056.1:6369-7819 GCA_963609745.1 Erysipelotrichaceae bacterium
TATAATAAATAGTTTAAAATAAATAAAATATCACTGACAAGAATTATCGGTGAAACTTCCTTAATTTTACCATTAATGAGTTTTACCAATGTATATGACCAGAAACCTAGCATAATTCCATTTGTAATTCCATATGTCAAAGCCATTGGAATACTTGCCATCATCGCTGGGATCGCTTCTTCTAAATTATCCCAATCAATTTCTTTTAATGGAGCGAGCATTAAAACACCAACAATGATCAATGCAGGCGCTGTCGCCGCAGAAGGAATACCACTTACAAAAGAAGCAAAAGGTAAACTTAATAAGAAACAAATTGCAACGATAATAGAAGTTAAACCAGTTTTACCACCAGCACCAATTCCTGCGGCACTCTCAACATAAGTTGTTGTTGAAGATGTACCTACTATTGCTCCAATTGGGGTCGCAATAGCATCAGCAAATAATGCTTTATCCATTTTAGAATCAAATCCTCCACCTTTTTTCATAGCTGTAAGATCTTCATCTGTAAATATACCAGTAGTTCTACCTGTGCCAATAAATGTTCCTATTGAATCATATGTATCTGATAAACTGAATGATAAAATGCCAACAAGAGTAGGAATTAAATTAGTAACATTACTAAATAATTCTGGGATACCTTGAGTGATAGGAGTACCAAACCAACTCTTGTATGCGGCGAAAGCATCTATTAAACTATAGTTATTAGCAAAAGATGTAACACCTAGAGGAATACCAATAAGAGTAGCAGCAATGATACCAATTAGTATAGCCCCCTTAACATGTTTTAATAATAAAATAATAATGAGAATTAAACCAAAAGCGAATACAGCTAATGACTGCCAACTGATAGCAGTATTAAGAGCTGGGATTCCATATGTAAAATGAACAATTCCTACATTACATAAAGCAATATAAATTATAAACATTCCTATGCCGGCACCAATAGCATTTTGTAAAGATTTTGGAATCGCAGTAATAATATACTTACGAACATTAGTTATGGTAATTACTACATTAATTAAACCAGACAATAGAACAACAGCAATAATACCTTGAGGACTTAATCCAACCAAATATCCAGCATAACCAGCTAAAATATTTGCAGCGGTGTTATTTAAGCCAAGTCCAGGTGCGGCCGCATATGGTACATTTGCAATTAATCCAATTAATGCTGTACTAATAGCTGACGCTAAAATAGTTGCAATGAACATAGCTCCTGGTTCACCAAAACCAGCAAGAGTAGAAGGATTAACAACTATAATATACGCCATCGCGGCGAAAGTAGTTAAACCAGCCATAATTTCTGTGAGAATATTGGTATTATTCTCTTTTAGATGAAAGATTTTTTCTAGCATTTTTTCTCCTTTTTATATCTATAAAATAAAATTAATAGGCTTAACACCTATTAACTTCACGATATCTGTTCTATATGCCTAAATTTAATAAGCCG
>CAVDLK010000057.1:0-7752 GCA_963609745.1 Erysipelotrichaceae bacterium
GTCTTGTTTGGTGCACCATATAAAAATAAACCGAGGTAATCACTTCGGTTTTATTTATGCTTAATATATTCGTTATATAGATTATTCTTAGAAATGTTATATTTTGAGGCAATAATGCTTACAGCATCCTTGGTTTTTTTACCATCTTTAATTAATTCTTCAATTTCTTTTATTGAATCATTAATATCTATATCTACATCTTCTTTTTCATATCCATCAATTATTAATACCATTTCACCTTTTAAGTCTTTTAGATTACATAGATTTGATAGCGAATCACGATAAAATGTTTCATGGATCTTAGTTAATTCTCTAGCAAGACAAGCCCTTCTATTGCCTAATACTTCTAGACATAGTTTTAAAGTCTTTTCAATACGATGTGGTGCTTCATAAAAAATAATGGTATAAGGAAATTCTTTAAGATTTTCAAGTTCCTTTTTTGCTTGGGATTGTTTAGAGTTTAAAAACCCATAGAACAAATAATGTTGTGTTTTCATACCAGAAGAAACTAAAGCATTTAGTGCTGCATTAGCTCCGGAAATACTAGTAACATTATGTCCTGCTTCAATTACCTTATTTACTAATATATAACCTGGATCAGATATTAAAGGATATCCCGCATCAGAGATTAAGGCAATATCTTCTCCTTGATCTAACAACTTTAAAATACCAATACTAGATTCATCTTCATTAAAGTTATGATAAGTAATAAGTTTATTATGTATATCAAAATGACTTAATAATTTCTTAGAATTTCTTGTATCCTCACAAGCAATTGTAGAAACACTTCTTAAAACTTCAAGTGCTCTACTTGATATCTCATTTAAATTACCTATTGGAGTTGCGACAAGAAAAAGTGTTGCCATTACTGTTCAACACTTTCATCATTATCCTCAGTTTCAACCTTTGACTGAGGTTTATTATATTTACCTTTTTTAACTAAATCATCTAAAGAAATAAATAAGGTATGTTCTGAATTATCTAACTTACAAGTTTTCGCAATTACATTCATTGAAGTAATTCTAAATTTTTCATTTTCATATTCAACAATTGAATTAAGTTTAGGTAAGTTCTTTCTTAAATCTTTATAGGCTTCATCTTCAAATCTTAGACAGCACATTAAATTACCACATTGGCCAGATAGTTTTTGAATATTTAAAGCTAATAATTGGTTCTTTGCCATATTAATAGAGATTCTATCAAAGTCCGCCATAAATTTAGCACAACATAGTTCTCTACCACAAACACCAATTCCTGAAACCATCTTAGCTTTGTCTCTTGTACCAACTTGTCTTAAATCAATACGACAATGGAATATTGAGGCTAATACTTTTAATAATTCTCTAAAGTCTACTCTATCATCTGCTAGATATATAAAGGTAATCTTTGTACGATCTAGAGTATATTCCGCAGAAATGATATTCATATTAAGATTTAATTTATCTGACTCGCATTGACAAACCTGTTTAGCGCCAACAGCATCTGCTTTATTCTTTTCAAATTGTTTCTTATCTTCTAATTTAGCCTTTCTAACAATTGGTTTAATTTCAATATCTACATTTGGTTTATCAAAAGGGTCACCAACTACTGTAGCATATTCAATACCACGTTGGGTTTCTACTACTACACCATCATTTTCCTTTATACTTTCATCAGTAGTGGAAAATGTATATATTTTATTTGTTGTTTCAAATCTAACTGATAAATATTTAATTTTTTCTTCTTCCATAATTTTACCTAAATATATGATATTATTTGCGAGGCAATGCCGTCAAACAATAACTTCCTTTCCGCATTCATAAGTGTTTTATCACTAGCATCAATAAATATTTCTAATAATTTGCCAACATCATATTTACTTAATTTCTTTAAATAATCGTTATATTGATTATCATCAATTGTTCTATTTTCTAAAGTATCTTCCAACATTTTAATCATAATAGATAAATAATAATCAACGCATTTTTTAAACTTATCTTTTTCCTTAAATGTTGTATAGAATTCTTTATAAAACATTATTGGTAAATAATCCTTATCCTTAAGAGTATCAATAGTCTTATAGACATATTCTTTAGCATTTATATAATAAGGATCATTTAAATCAAATTCAGGATCATATTTATGTAAGATATTAGTTAATAAATAAGCATCATCATATTCAAATCCAGCCTTTAAATATTTTTCTATTAAGAAGGAAAAGTCTCTTGTTAGAAAGGGTATTTCTTCACTTCGAGAAACAATTGTTGGTAAGATATCTTCTTTCTTATCACTAATCAAAATGAAATATGTATCATTACTAGGTTCTTCCATAAATTTAAGTATCATATTTAATACTTTAGGGCTAGCATTATTAATATTTGATAAAATACATATCTTTTTTCCAGCTGCTTCTAAGGCAGTACGGCTAAATTCATCCATTATTCTTTCAATATCATCTTTTTTAATACTTACATCATAACCATCAATATGTATTAAATCGAAATATTTATCATTTTTAATTCTTAGACAGGTATTACATGTTTCACAAGCAAAGTCATTTTTATTTTCAATTATTGATTGGGCTAATAGATAAGCAACATCTAATTTTAAGGGACTATATTCACCAGAAAATAAGTAGCAATGTGCTACTTTATTATTCTTTAAAGCATTAAATAAACTTTGATATGCTATGGGTTCTTTAGCTCTTAATTCATCTACTATCATTTATTAAACTAATTATTAATTGATAAGTATCATCAATAACCTTATCTAATTCTTGGCTAGCATCAACAACAGAAATTCTATCTTTATATCTTCTTAAGACCTCTTTATAGCCTTCATTTACTCTATGATGGAATTCTATTGATTCTTGATCTAAACGATCCTTAAAACTACGATTAGAAAGTCTATTTAAACCAGTTTGTTCATCTACATCTAGATAGATTGTTAGATCAGGGAAAGTATTATCTATCGCAAATAGATTTATACTTAAAACCTCATCAATGCCAATTGATCTGGCATAACCTTGATAAGCTAAAGATGAGTCTACAAATCTTTCACATATTACAATCTTACCAGCCTTAACTGCTGGGAATACTTTTTCAACTAAGTGTTGTCTTCTACTAGCAGCATATAATAGTGCTTCAGTCTTAGCATCCATAGCCGTATTTGCCGGATTTAAGATAACACTTCTTATCTGCTCTGCGATATCTATACCACCTGGTTCTCTAGTATGAACAACCTCTATACCTTGCTTTTTAAGTCTATCAACTACCGCATCAGCTACTGTAGTTTTACCAGATCCATCAGGACCTTCTAAAGTGATAAAATAACCCTTCATTAATTCAATTTCTCCGCTTTTGGTTTTAAGGTCTTTTCAACCACTTCAATAATCATATCCTTTATTCTTTCATATTCCTCATATGTAAGTTCACTATCATTAATAACCTTAATTTGTGGTTTAAATATATCAGCATTCATAGCCATTAATAAATCTTCAACCTTATCATAGGTTTCACTAGTAATAATGGCATATTTATTGTAACCATCTTCATCAATAAAAATAGCTTCATCATTCTCTAAACTAGCTAATTCATCTTTAATTTCTTTAACTTTTTCAATATCAATGTTCATACATCAAATTATATCATTTTAAGAAAACTTTAACTGCTTTTGCGATTGGTTCATAAAAAATAATCCCTAAAATTGTTACTGATATAAATTCACCAATTGCCACATATATCATAGTCAATAAAACATCTATTTCATAATAAATATTTAATTCCAAACCTACTAGTACCCCATTAATAAGTACTGGCATCAATAAACTTAATATTGGTTTATTAAATAATTTAATATCTTTAAACATATAAACACATATTCCTGATAAAAAAGTTCCCAATGTTCCTACTAATACATCTAGAATCATTGGATTAATACCAATAAATATACTTATTAAATTACTTACAAAACAAGCTATAGTTAGAGGCAAAATAAATTCTTTATCAATCAATGCTAGAACCATCATTAATTCTGCTACCCTAACTTGAACTAAGCCAAATGAAAAAGAGCCCAATAATAAACTTAGAGCTGTATAGGTTGCGACAATGATGGCATATAATGACAACTTCTTACTTTCCATGCTTCTCCTTTACCTTATTAATCCAAGAAAACAAAGTTGGAACTGACATAAGATCTTCAAAACAACTATCAACTTCCATATAAAACTTCTTATGGTCCTCATTTTCATCATCTAAATCCCAAATATGATCTAAGTATAAGGCATATTCATTTTTATCAAACATATCTAATAATACCTCTTGAGCCTTTAAATCTTCATCATGTTTTAATAAAGTTACTATCAATAATAAATATTGAATTGTATCTAATTCATAATTGGTATATAAACGATAATATTCCTTCTCGTCTTCTATTAAAAAATACATATAAGAAAGTTTACTTATTATATCTTCACTTGCCTTATTTGTAAGTTTAATTATCATTTTTGAAACATTGATACACTTTGTATAATTATGAATCTCACCATAGAAATCACCATATATATTTAAAATATCTATATAACATTTCTTTTCATATTCATCAAAGTCCGCATAATCATCTAAAAGACTATAATATTGATTAAATCTCAATTGTAAGAATACTGCTTCAGAAATTAAATAATAAGCTAAGAATGCTTCTCTGCAAAACATATCATAATCAAAAGCATCTTCAATTCTCTTCTTTAAATCTTTATTAGAAGTAAACATTATTTTAATAGCCTTTGTTTGATTTCTATCAGCCTCTTCATCTATTTCATATTCTTTGAAATTCTTTTTACTAAAAAAATCTAATAAAAAATCATTTACCTTATCATTTTCTGTTTTAT
Source organism: Erysipelotrichaceae bacterium (assembly GCA_963609745.1). Taxonomy (GTDB): domain Bacteria; phylum Bacillota_I; class Bacilli_A; order Erysipelotrichales; family Erysipelotrichaceae; genus Colivicinus. The sequence continues at coordinate 4,865 of CAVDLK010000057.1, forward strand.
AAGCTTGTATCTTTAAATTTAAAAAATTAAGCATCTAATCCTTCTAATTCAATTCTATACATTAAAGCAATGGTCTTACTATCATTGATAGTTCCCTCTAATATCATCTGTTTTATTTGCTTAAAGGTATATTTTTCTAATTCTATCCTTTCATCAATATCAAAATGCTGGCCAATATTTTCACCTGCTTCACCATAATATAAATAAATTATCTCATTATCATAACCACAAGTTGGTATAACATAACCTAATTTCTTTATATTCTTAACCTCAAAGCCAGTCTCTTCTCTTGCTTCTCTGATAATGGCTAAATCAGGTAATTCACCCTTTTCAATCTTACCAGCTGGAAATTCTAGTAATTCTTCATTTAAAGCATAACGAAATTGTCTTACTAGATAGTAATAATCACCATCTTTTAAACCAATACATACACCACCATTGTGCTTAACAACTTCCCTATATGATAAAGTACCATCATCTAATTCAACTTCATCCTTAACTACATGAATAACTTTTCCACTATATATCTCTTGTCTATTCTTTAACTTTTCCATAAATATCTTAATCAAAAAATGACTTTCACAAGTCATTATTCACTAGGTAAATAGAATACCTTTTCATCACCTTTAGAAAACATATATTCGCCCCTAGCATAGGTTTGTATATAATCAGGATCTTCTAGTTTTTCTTTAGTTGAAATTAAACTTGCATTTTCGTCTTTTAATTCTTGTAATTGTGCTTCTACTAAGTCAGCCTGTTCCTTTAAAGCAAACATGTTATATATCTTTTTTAAAGCATCAGATAATATGAATATGGCAAATATTATTACAATAATCCATACCATCTTTGCGACATTACTCTCTTTTTTTCTTTTCTTAGTCTTTGCCATGTGTCAATTATTATACTAATTATCTTTTCTTTCTTCAATTACTTCATACATCTTAAAGGCATCTTGTTTACTAGCGCTAAGCCTAATTTCTAAGACCCTAATAATTATTTCACGATGACCAAATTCAATTTTAACGATATCGCCAACTTTAACTTCGGAAGATGGTTTAGCGACTCTATCATTAATAAATAATCTTTGGTTTAATGCTAGCTGCTTACCAACTTCTCTTTTCTTTAATATACGTGCAACCTTTAAAAATTTATCTATTCTCATTCCTCATTAACTTATCTAAATTATCAACTAGTGTCAATAACTTATTGATATTTTCCTTATGATTATCTATTTCTATTATTAATTTATTATTCTTATATGAAATCTTAATATCCTTTGATAATGAATTACAATATTCAAATAATTTAATACCATCAATATTATCAGAATATTGCTTTGATAATATTATTCTAAATACACCCTTTATATTAGAAACCTTTTCAACTAAATTTAAATTACATAATAATTCTAATTTCTTCTTATCAAATAAAGCTTCTACTTGTTTAGGCAATTTACCATATTCATCATTAACTTTTACATAAAATTCTAATAAATCCTTCTTATTATCAATATTATCTAATTCATGATAGATGGCTAGTTTATCATAATCATTATCAGAAAAACCTTCGGGTATATAACTAGAAATAGGTATATTAATTGTAGGTTTAACCTTTTCTTCTTCAACAATCTCACCTTTTTGCTTTTTAATAGCATTATTAAGCATTGCCAAATATAAATCTAAACCAACATTATCAATAAAACCGGATTGTTTTTCACCTAATAAGTCGCCTGCTCCTCTAATAGTTAAATCTCGCATAGCAATCTTATAACCTGAACCCAAAGAGGTAAATTCCTTAATAGCATCCAACCTTTTTACAGAGTTTTCGTTTAATTGTTTCTTTTCTGGAATCATCAAATAAGCATAGGCAACTCTATCGGATCTACCGACTCTGCCTTTAATTTGATAAAGTTGAGCTAAACCAAAGTTTTGCGCATTATCAACAATAATAGTATTGGCATTAGGTATATCTAAACCTGTTTCTATAATAGTTGTACAAATCAAAACATTTATTTCATTGTTGTAGAACTTATACATGATATCTTCTATTTCTTCACGTGACATTTGACCATGAGCTACACCAATTCTGGCATATGGTAAGGCTTGCTGCAACTTTCTTGCCACCATATGAATTAATTCCACATTATTAAATAAATAAAATACTTGGCCATTTCTTTCTAGTTCTCTCATGATTACTTCTTGAACTAGATTATCATTTTTATGAACAACATATGTTTGTACTGGATATCTATTAATTGGTGGGGTATCTAAGGTAGATAGACCTCTAATACCAATTAAAGACATTTGTAAGGTTCTAGGAATTGGAGTAGCACTTAAAGATAAAACATCAATACTATTTTTTAATGCTCGAATCTTTTCTTTATGTTCTACACCAAAGCGCTGTTCCTCATCAATAATTAAAAAGCCTAAATCCTTATATTCAATATCTTTAGATAAGATTCTATGAGTTCCAATTAAGATATCAATTTTACCTAATTTTAAATCCTCAATAATTTCCTTTTGTTTTTCTATCATTACATATCTATTTAATACTTCTACTCTAACTGGAAAGTTTTCAAATCTTTTCTTAAAGGTATCAAAATGTTGGAAACTTAAAACTGTTGTAGGACACAAATATGCTACCTGTTTACCATCACATACTGCTTTAAATGCAGCTCTAATTGCTACTTCGGTCTTACCAAAACCTACATCACCACAAAGTAGTCTATCCATAGGTTTACTTATTTCCATATCAGCCTTAACTTCTTCAATAGCCCTTGCTTGATCACTAGTTAACTCATACATAAAGGTATCTTCAAATTCCTTCTGCATAGGACTATCTTTAGAATAAGCAAAACCAATATTAGTTTCTCTAGCACTATATAATTC
>CAVDLK010000058.1:0-7699 GCA_963609745.1 Erysipelotrichaceae bacterium
CTTATAATGTTTACAATCAAACAAAGGATGTGAGTTTTACTTTTTCTTTATTGTAAATTTAAATCCAATAAATAAGTCTGGTGAATATGATTGTTCTTGTTTTATAGATAATACTTATGCAATGAAAATATTTTCATGAAATGTAAAAAAAGAATTAAAAATGTGAAATATTCGTGAAAATTTATTGAAATGCTTGTGAATACTAGTATAAAATCTATATAGGTTTTTAATGAAACCAAGAAATCAAGGAGGATTAAAAAATGAAAAAGTTATTAGTGTTATTGATGGCTTTATTAGTTCTTGTTGGTTGTACTTCAGGAAAGACTGATGATACATCTGCTGATGAATACAAAGATACTTTCAACTATGTATACACAGCTGACTTATCTACTTTCGACTATATCTACAACAATAAGTCTACTAACGGCGACATCTATAACAATGGTGTCGAAGGTTTATTAACTCAAGACAAGTATGGTGTATTATCACCAGGTATGGCTGAATCTTGGGAACAAAACGAAGACGCTACTGTTTGGACATTCCATCTAAGACAAGGTGCTCAATGGGTTACAAACAATGGTGAAGTTTATGATGAAGTTAAAGCTGAAGACTTCGTTACTGGTTTAAGACATGCTGCTGAATTCCAATCATTAACTCTATGGTTAGTTGGCGATGTTATTTCTAACTTAAATAGTTATGTTAACGGTGAAGTTGAATGGGATGCTGTTGGTATTAAGGCTGTTGATGATTATACAGTTGAATATACTTTAAGTGGTCCTACTCCATATTTCCCTTCAATGACTACTTATTCTATCTTATTCCCTGTAAACAAGGAATTCCTAGAATCTAAGGGTGAAGGTTGTAAGTTAGGTGCTGCAAATGCTGAAGCTTGTTCATTCGGTGCTCTAGAAGCTACTGGTATTCTATACAACTCTGCATATGTAATTTCTAACTATACTTCTAAATCAGTTATCGAATTAACTAAGAACGAAAACTACTGGGATGCTGAAAATGTATTCATTAAGAACGTTAAGTTAATCTATACTGCTGAAAATGATGATCCAGATTACTTATACAAGATGTTCAAGAATGGTGAAGTTGATTCTACAGGTGTTCGTGTTGCTAACCCTGAAATCAAGGCTGATGCTGAAGCTAACTATGCAGATAATATGTATATTTCTGATACAGGAACTACATGTTACTGGGCAGCTTTAAACGTAAACAGATCTATCTATAATTCACCTACAGACCCTTCAAAGGCTGTTTCTCCAAAAGCTAATGATACAGTTGCTCAAGAATCTTCTAAGACTGCATTATTAAATGTTAACTTCCGTAGAGCTATCATGGCTGCATTCTCATCACATGCTTATGAAGCAATTTCTCTAGGTGAAGAACTAGCTGATGGTCCAATCAGAAATACAATCGTAGCTCCTACATTCTGTAGAATAGATGGTGCTCCATATGTTGATGTATTAACTGAAAAGATGCATGCAATCGAAGGTTATGAAGATGTTGTACTAGAAGATGGTCAAGATGCTTGGTACAATGTTGAAAAGGCTAAGGCTTGGTTAGAAAAAGCTAAAGAAGAATTAGGCGATTCTGTAACATATCCTATCCAACTAGATACACTATGTGTTGAAACTAGTGAAACTTTTACAAATAGAGCTCTTGCTGAAAAAGCTGCTATTGAAGAAGCTTTAGGTTCTGAAAATGTTCAAATCAACATTATCTCTTGCGATTCTGATACATATTATGATTGCTGGTACTATGTTGAATTAGGTTCAGAAACAAATGCTGACTTATTATTCTTCGGTGGTTGGGGACCAGACTATGAAGATCCTCGTACTTACTTAAATATCTTCCTACCTGAAAATGGTGATATGATCCAAAACTTAGGTTTAAATGTTGCTAGCGTTTCTAATGATGAAATCGAAGCTATTAAGGAAACTGTTGGTTTAACTGCTTATGGTGAAATGTGTGCTGAAGCTGATGCTATTACTGATGATAACGATGCTCGTTTCACAAAATATGCTGAAGCAGAAGCTTACTTATTATCTCAAGCATTAGTAAGACCTATGTCTACTTCTGGTGCAGGTGTAGTAATCTCTAGAATGGTTCCTTACACTGCATGTTATGGTAACTATGGTTGGGCTTCATATAACAACGTTCCAATTTTCAAAGGTATGAAAGTTTACAACGAAAAGATTCAAACAGCTGAAGAACATGCAACTGCTAAGGCTGCTTGGATGAAGGGTGAATAATAGTTAACACTATTAATTATCACTAAACAAATTCCATTGGGAACTCTGTAATTTTCAGAGTTCCCAATTTTGACCGTAGGAGGTAATTATGGAAAAAGGCTATTATTTAAAAAGGATACTTCGATCTCTTGTTTCGATTTTTTTAGTTATTACAATCGTATTTATATTAGTATACTCACTTGTACCAAGAGACAGAATTTTTAATAGTGATGACACTATTGTTAAACTTGGCGGAAAACCTGATGAACGTCAATTATATAAAATGCGTACTTGGCAGAGGTTAGGATATTTAAACTATGTTTCTATGGCTGATTATTGTTCAAGCCTATATGATGCTGGTTCTGATGAAATTGTAGCTTGTAACTTAGCTGGTTCAAAAGAAGAAGCAGATTTTGTCGAGAAATATACTGCGGAAGATTATACTATTGAATATCTTCCTGCATCAAATTCACCACTAGCTTATAAAGAAAGGGCTATGATTTCTCGAATTACAGAATGGTTTAAGACACTAATTCAAATCGATAATGTTAATTATGTTCAAGATGAAAACAATCCTAATTTAGAAAGAAAAGTATATTTTGGTAAAACTCCTACAGGCGGTTTAGCTATCAAATGTAGCGGTTGTAACCATAAGTATCTTGCATATACAAATTTAAAATTCCCATTTATACATCAGAATGTCATTAGTTTAAATTTAGGAAATTCATATCCAACTTTTAACTCATTAGAGGTATTGGGTGTAATATCTGATTCGCAAGGTCAAGAAAAACGTGTTGAAACAGTATTTGAAGATGGACACGTTGAAGTAAGTGCTTACGATATAACAAGTGCCAAATATAAATATTCTCTTGATAAATTAGATAAGAATAAATTCCAAGATAATTATGCTGACTGCGACATAATTAAGGATGATCCATCTATGATTGGTATTTCATTCATAATGGGTATTATTGCTTTAATCTTAGCTTATGGTATTGGTTTACCTGTAGGTCTTGCTATGGCTAAAGGCAAGGACAAATTAGTTGATAAATTGGGAATGGCTTATATTATATTCATAATATCTGTTCCTTCTCTTGCTTATATATATTTCTTTAAACTAATTGGTTCAACATTCTTCGGTCTACCAAATGCATTTCCTACATATGGTGCATCTGATATCCGTTCATGGATTTTACCTTGTATTTCTTTAGCTTTACCATCTATTGCTTCATTAATGTTATGGACTAGAAGATATATGGTTGACCAAATGAATTCTGATTATGTTAAATTCGCTAAAGCTAAAGGTTTGAATCAATCAGAAATATTTAGAAATCATATCTTTAAAAATGCTATTATTCCAATTGCACAAGGAATACCATCATCTCTTGCTGGTTGTATAACTGGTGCTATTATCACTGAACAAGTATATTCCGTAGGTGGTATGGGCAAGATGCTTCCTGATGCAATTAACTCTTATAATAATGCAATGATTATCGCTCTAGCATTCTTATTCACAACAATATCTGTTGTTGGTGTATTGCTAGGTGATGTAATTGTTACTTGGATTGATCCTAGAATTTCACTTGCTAATAAGGAGGAGGGAAGATAATGACAGTTAAAGATGAAGAACTATTCACCTTTGCGGATTTTGACGAAAGGGAATCAGAACATATTGCTGCTCCTCGTTATTCTTATTGGAAGTCAGTATGGCGTACATTCTTGAGAAATAAATTTACTGTAGCTGTTTGTATATTTATGCTAATTGTTGTTGCTTTCTCAATCATTCAACCTATATTTTCACAATATGATCCAATGTATGCTCCAAATATTAATGATCCATCTGTAAGATTTTTACCGCCAAGTTTAGAAAACCCATTTGGTACTGATAATATTGGTAGAAGCCTATTTGATGCAGTTTGGGCAGGTGCTAAAAACTCATTAATTATTGGTTTTGGTTGCACATTTATCAATATGGTGATTGGTGTAATTATTGGTTCAATTTGGGGCTTCTCAAAGAAAATCGATAAATATATGATTGAAATATATAATGTTATTTCAAACATTCCATTCCTTTTACTTGCAATGATTTTATCTTATGTATTAGGTTCTGGATTTAAATCATTGATATTCATTATGTGTGTTACAAACTGGATTTATGTTGCTTACTTCATTCGTACACAAGTAATGATCATTAGAGATAGAGAATATAACTTAGCATCAAAATGTTTAGGTACTTCTACTTGGACAATGATTACAAAAAATATTCTTCCTTATTTAATTTCTGTAATCATGACATATATTTCAAGAGAAATTCCTTCTACTATTTCTTATGAAGTATTCCTATCATTCTTAGGCTTAGGTTTAGGCCAAAGCGATGCTTCTTTAGGTCGTATGATTTCTCAATATACTACTTATATGAATGCATACCCACACTTATTCTGGATTCCAGTTGGTGTATTAGCGATAATTTCTATTTCACTATATATCGTTGGTCAAGCATTAGCAGATGCTTCTGATCCACGTACTCATATGTAAGGAGTAAGACAATGGAAGAAAAAAATATTGTTTTATCAGCTAAAGATATTGAAGTTAAATTTAGAGTAAGAGAGAATTATCTAACTGCTATTAGAAATGTCTCATTAGATTTATATGATGGCGAAACATTTGCCATCGTTGGTGAATCTGGTTCAGGTAAATCAGTATTCACAAAAACCTTTACTGGTATGCTTGAAACAAATGGTACTATTTCCCAAGGTTCTATTATGTTCGAAGGCAAAGATTTAACTAAATTAAAAACAGATAAGGATTGGGAAGGAATTAGAGGCGCAAAGATTGCTACTATATTCCAAGATCCAATGACTTCATTAAATCCTATCAGAACTATTGGTTCACAAATTACTGAAGTTATTATTAAGCACCAAGGTGTATCTGCTGCTGAAGCAAAGGCCCAAGCAATTGATTTAATGACAAAAGTGGGTATTCCTAATGCTGAAAAGCGTTTTGATGAATATCCATTCCAATATTCTGGTGGTATGAGACAAAGAATTGTTATCGCAATTGCTTTATCTTGTCATCCAAAAATTCTTATTTGTGATGAACCTACTACAGCTTTAGATGTTACTATCCAAGCACAAATTTTAAAACTTATTAAGGATATTCAAAAAGAATTAAAATTCACAGCTGTATATATTACTCACGACTTAGGCGTTGTTGCCAATGTTGCAGATAGAGTAGGTGTTATGTATGGTGGCCAAATTATTGAATATGGTACAGTTCAAGAAATCTTCTATGATCCTAGACATCCATATACTTGGGCACTATTATCTTCACTTCCTCAACTTGGTGTTAAGGGACAAGACTTATATTTCATTACCGGAACTCCACCTTCATTATTCAACAAAATCGAAGGTGATGCATTCGCTCCTAGAAATAAACATGCTTTAAAGATTGACTTTGTTAAAGAACCACCATTCTTTAAAGTTACTGATACTCATTATGCTAAAACATGGTTATTAGATCCTCGTGCTCCAAAAGTTGAAAAACCAGAAGTTATCAAGGATTTACATGAAAAAATCAAACAAATGACATCTAAGGGAGGTGCTTTCTATGTCGAATAGTGAAAAAGAAGTTCTACTTTCTGTTAAAGGTGTCGATATTGCTTTTGATAAAGATGGTAAGAAATTTAGAGCTGTAAAGAATGCTAATTTTGATATCTATAGAGGAGAAACTTTCTCTTTAGTAGGTGAATCAGGATCAGGCAAAACTACTATTGGTCGTGCCATAATGCGAATTAATACCTTATCAAAAGGTGAAATATTCTTCAAAGGCCAAAAGATTTCTGGAAAGATTTCTAAAGAATTAGATAGAGAAGTAATTAGATCTATTCAAATGATTTTCCAAGATCCTGCTGCTTCTTTAAATGAAAGAGCAACCATTGAATATTGTGTATCTGAAGGTTTATATAACTTCCATCTATATAAAGATGAGGAAGAAAGAATCGCTAAGGTTGATAAGGCTCTAGAAGATGTAGGTCTACTTCCAGAACATAAATCAAGATATCCACACGAGTTCTCAGGTGGCCAAAGACAAAGAGTTGGTATCGCTCGTGCTATGATTATGGAACCAGAATTAATTGTTGCTGACGAGCCTATTTCTGCCCTTGATGTTTCTATTAGAGCGCAAGTATTGAACCTAATGAATAAGTTAAAAGCCGAAAAGAACTTAACTTATTTATTCATTGCTCATGACTTGTCAGTTGTTAGATTTATTTCTGATAGAATTGCAGTTATCCATTTAGGAAGAATTGTAGAGATAGCTGAAACTGAAGAATTATTCAAACATCCACTTCATCCATATACAATTTCTCTATTATCTGCTGTACCTATGCCAGATCCAGAAATTGAAAAAGCTAAGAAACTAGTTGTATATGATGAATCTAAGAGAGACCATTCAGGTGAAAAACCTATCTTACAAGAGATTCGTCCTGGACACTTAGTATTCGCGAATGATCGTGAAATGAAAGAATATGAAGCTAAACTTCAAAAGATGGAAGAAGAAGAAAAAGCTTCAAATAAATAATGTTGTTATATAAGAAATTATCAACAAAATAATTCCACAAACAAGAGGATAGTTAAAACTATCCTTTCTTTTATCTTCTTTATCTTTTTTATAAGCCTTAAAATCCTGTTTATCCTTTGCGATAGTTCTATGCATTATAAAAGAAGTGATATCATAATCACCATGTAATACTAACGAATTAATAACACCAAATAGTAATGTAATAAGACTAATAATAAAACAAGTATCAGAAAATATTAACAATTTATTATTATCTGATGTATATGCTTTAACTAGTGGAAATAATAGACAAATTCCTAAATCAATTATTAGGGATTTAATTTTCATATTTTTAAAGTTCATAAATCAATTATACAAGACTTTTGGGATAGTTTATAATATTGATATTGGAGAAAACATATGAGTCAAATTATTTATTTAATTATTAATATGGTAGCAAAAATGCACTCTAAGTTATTAACTATAAATGATAACTCAGGTCTTGCATTAAGTGATAAACAATTACATTTTCTTATTATTGGTATATTTGGTTTTGGTTTATGTTTAATAATACAACCATTATTTGAATGGTTTTCTAAACATGATGGAATTATATTTGTTACATTTGCCTATGTATTTACTATTATTTTAGTAGTAACATTCGCAATTGAAATAGGACAAGGTTTTTCAGGCACTGGTGATATGGATTTCTATGACTTAATGGCTGGTGTTTTTGGCTTCTTTGTCTTCTTTGCGATGTATTTAATTTGTTTCTTAATATATAAAAAGATTAGAAAGAAATAGATGTCACTTAATAATATAATAATTAGGTAATGGCAAGAAAAATTACTGATACAAAGGATTTAGATTCTAATGATACAAAATCATTAAATATAAAAGAT
>CAVDLK010000059.1:0-7551 GCA_963609745.1 Erysipelotrichaceae bacterium
GGTATTAATATTGACTTAACTATCCAGATATTAACCTTTAATGTATCAACAAAGATAAAGATACTTAATTCACTTAATACAAAAGTAAAGATTCTTGTAGGAATGAATTTAAGTAATTCATTTAAAAAGGAATTATGTGTACGATCAAAATAAAAATATCTAAATAATACAAATGATACTAGTGTTGAAACTAGGAAAGCAATTGTAGTATTTAAAGTTGCGGAATAAGGTATTAGTTTTTCTAAGATGTAAGTAATTATGAAATCAATAACTACTGATAAAAAACCTAAAAAACAATAAATCCAAAAAGATCTCTTCCATTCATATATTGGCTTTAATATTCTAATAATTGGCCAAGATACGATAGTATCAAATATCTTATATTGTGGTTTTGTTGGTTCGACTGTTAGTTTTGCCATTATAATAACTCCTTAATTCTTCTTGCTAGACCATGTATTTTATGTAAAGGAATAGAACATACCGCAATTCTTATTCCCTTATTTACCGTTAAAGTATAGATGTGATTATCCATTAATCTTTGATGCAAAGCTTCTTTATAATCATCATCTTCAACCTTTAAAGTAATAAAGAAACCATCTTGCATTGGATAATAAACAAGTCCACATTCATCTGCTTCTGCTTTAAATGTGCTTACTCTTGTCTTTAACATCTTAATAGCATTATCTCTTTCAATAATATATTCATCATAATGATTATTTAATACATCAGTAACTGTAAGCATTGCCCCATTATTACAATTTGACCAAACAGCTCTCGCAAGTCTAGATGATAAGTTAATTACTTTATCAACTAACTCAGCACTATTATTAATGGCAATCATTGCTCCTAATCTTTCACCATAGAAAGAGAAAGACTTAGAAGTAGAAGCACATATTAGTACTAATACATTATCATTAATATTATTAAATAATTCAAAGAATTTCTTAGGCTCATTAGAAGCATAATCAATATAAGCAATATCTAAAGCAAGAACTACTTCTTTGTTTAAATTGTTTAACTTATCTATAATCTTTTGCCATTGTTCATATGAATAGGCCTGTCCTAATGGATTTTGACATGGTGAATTAATTAAAACATAAACCTTACCATCAACTGAATCAATCTTAGAAAATAAATCATCTAAATCATAAACGTCATATTTAATAACATTTAGATTTAATTGCTTAACCATATCATTATAATTGCCCCAAGCAATCTTAGGTAAAATGATAGTATCATTCTCATCTGAAGTTAACTTCATAGATGTATAAACAGCACCAGTACCACCAGGTGTAGCTAATGTTTTATAGTTATTCTTAATTCTATCTTCTAAGATATATTTACTAATTGCATTTACATATTCATTATTACCACTAGGACTTGCAGCATAGGCAAATTTTTGTTTACTTGGTAAGTTCTTTTCAGATTCCGCAACAACCTTATAAGTAAATAAATTACCCTCTTCATCATATAAACATCCTGCTGTAGCATTTATAGCACTAGGATCTTTATCAGCCTTAGCAGCTTGAGTAACCTTAAAAACTTTTTCTGTAAATCTTTCTTTGTTTATTTTTGAAGCAATAAATTCCATGCTTTCCTCCTTATTTATATAAATCCTTTAAATTCGCAGTTCTCTTAACCTTCTTAAGTTCATCATAAACTTGCTTTAATTGTTGTTCATAACGATTATTATTGAAACTTGTGAATAAATCTAAATCCTTTAATTCATCTGGCAAGTATTGAATCTTATGAAAACAATCATAACGTTCATAAGAATATTGTTCATCTTTACTTAAACCCACTGGAGTTAAATGCAGATATTTAGGAATATCATAAGCCTTGTTGGCAACTATCTCTTGCATTTTATGTGTTGCATCTACGCCTGTTCTCGATTTTGGTGAAAGGCATAAATCAATAATATGAACTCCCAGTGGGATAATGGCCTCTGGCATGCCGACCCTTTCCGCCGCCGCACAAGCACTCATTGTTCTGGCCGCTAGTTGAGGATTGGCTAGACCAACATCTTCATAAGCAATAACAGTTAATCTACGACATATTGAATCTATATCTCCTGATTGAGCTAACAAACTTAAATAAAATAAAGCCGCGTTAGGATCAGATCCTCTAATAGATTTTTGTAGTCCTGATAACAAATCATAATGACCATCTTCTGAAGCAAAAGTTCTCTGCGAAACATTCTTACAATTTTGTTTCACAACATCTAAACTAATATGATTATCTTCAGAGGTAATTGCCGATAATTCTAAGATATTTAAAGCCCATCTAATATCACCATTAACACAATCACATATTAAATCCATAGCATCATCATCAATGGTATATTTATTATCTAAACCATCACTTCTTTTTAAAGCATTATTAATACCCTTTTTTATATCATCTCTACTTAATGGTTTAAATTCAAATAAATGACATCTTGACCTAATAGCAGGATTAATTGAATGATATGGGTTAGCAGTAGTTGCCCCCAATAAAATAATTGAACCCTCTTCAACATGAGGCAATAATAAATCTTGTTTATCCTTATTTAACCTATGTACCTCATCACATATTAATATCAATTGTCCACTTAATTTTGCTTCCACAAATATAGCATCTAAATCTTTTTTATTACCAGTAACAGCATTAAATTGACGATATGGTTTCTTTAAAGTAGTCGCAATAACTCTAGCAAGCGTAGTCTTACCAGTACCTGGAGGACCAAAAAAGATAGATGAAAAGATGGTGCCATTATTTAAGCACTTTCTTATCACTCCCTTTTCACCAACCAATTCTTCTTGACCTAAAATATCATCAATAGATTCTGGTCTTAATCTAAATGCTAGAGGCTCTCTCATTTTCTCCCTTAATCACATCTATAACATCTTTAAGATTATTTAATACTTTATAAGCATTATTTAAATCTTCCTTAGATAAAGTTCCTAAATCAGGAACAAGTATACATCTACATCCCGCTGCCATAGCCGCTAATAAGCCACTATGAGCATCTTCTAATACTAAACATTCATCCTTATCAAAATCAAAATAAGACATACATTTTAAATAAATATCCGGATATGGTTTAGGATTCTCAACATCACTACTAGTAACAATATAATCAAATCTATCAAAGACATTTAGTTTCTTTAATACTTTATAAACATAATCTTTCGCAGATGAAGAACCAACACATATTTTAATATTCTTATCTTTTAAATATTCTAATAATTCAATAGCACCATCTTTTAAAGGTACTTCATTATTCTCTACTGAGATTCTATTATATTCATAAACTAACTTATAAAAGTGGTCTATATCAAAGTCCTTACCATATCTTTTATAATACTTTTCTTTATTAGTCTTAGGAGCCCCACCCATCAAAGTATTCAAGAAAGAGGCATCAGCCTCGTATCCTAATTCTTTTAAAGTTTTTAATTCATTTGGAATCCACATCAGTCTTTCAGAATCAATTAAAAGACCATCCATATCAAAAATTACTAGTTTAATCACACGTCCATTATAATATATAATTTACTTGGAGGGCTTATTTATTATGGATATTAATAATTTAAAACAACATGCATTAAATATTAGAAGAAATATTGTGCAACAAGTATATGATGCACAATCAGGACACCCAGGTGGATCACTAGGCTGTGCCGACATTTTAACTTATCTATATTTTGAAAAAATGAACATAAATAAAGACAATGTCAAAAGTATAAATAGAGACAGATTTGTCTTATCAAAAGGACATTGTTCCCCTGCTTTATATGCCACTTTAAAAGAAGCTGATTTATTAGATGAAGATTTAAAGACATTTAGACAAATCAATTCTAAGTTACAAGGACACCCTAATATGAACTATGTTGATGGTGTTGATATGTCTACTGGTTCTTTAGGCCAAGGTATATCATGTGCTGTAGGTATGGCAATCGCCAACAAGTTAGATAAGTCTGATAACAAAGTATATGTATTGTGTGGTGATGGCGAGTCCGAGGAAGGCATTGTTTGGGAAGCTTTAATGGCAGCTAACCACTATAAACTTGATAATTTAGTTGTTATCTTTGATGTAAATGGTCTACAAATTGATGGTAATGTTCAAGATGTTATTGGACCACTTCCATTAAAAGAAAAAGCTGAAGCATTTGGTGCTAAAGTAGTTGAATGTGATGGTAATTGTTTCAAACAATTAGAAGAAGCATTTAATACTCATGAAGATGGTAAGGTAACTGTTATTATTGCCCACACTATTAAGGGTAAGGGTGTATCATACATGGAAAATAATTATGCATGGCATGGTGCAGCACCTAAGGATGAAGATTATAAGATTGCAATGGAAGATTTAAAGGAGGTTAAGTAAGATGGCTCAAGAGACAAGAAATGCCTATGGTGAAAAACTAGCGGAATTAATTCAAAAGAATGAAAGAATTGTTGTATTAGATGCAGACTTAACTAAATCAACAAAAACAATCGAAGCAAAAAAAGTATGTCCTGAAAGACACTTTAATGCTGGTATCGCTGAATGCAATATGATGGGTATGGCTGCAGGTCTAGCAGCTAGTGGCAAGATTGCCTTCGCTTCATCTTTTGCGATATTCGCAAGTGGTAGAGCATTTGAAATCATCAGAAATAGTATCTGTTATCCAAAACTAAATGTTAAAGTATGCGCAACTCACGCTGGACTATCTGTTGGTGAAGATGGTGCATCACATCAATCTATTGAAGATGTTGCCATTATGAGAGCACTACCTAATATGAAAGTATTTGTACCATGTGACCAATATGAAACAAAAGCTATTATTGAACATGTAGCCGAAATTGATGGTCCATGTTATGTAAGACTTGGTAGAGGTAAAGTTGAAGATGTATTTGATGAAAATACAAAATTTGATTTCAATAAAGTAAATGTTATTAGAAAAGGTAATGGCGATGTTGTTCTATTTGCGATGGGACTAATGGTTCAAGAAGCATTAAAAGCTGCCGAAACATTAGATGCAACTGTTGTTAATGTTTCAACAATTAAACCAATTGATTCTGAAGGTGTTATTGAATTATTAAAATCTCATAAACGTGCTTATACATGTGAAGAACATTCAATCATTGGTGGACTATATTCTGCAATCGCTGAAGTTAAAGCTGCAACTTCTATTTCAACTCCTATCACTGCAATTGGTGTAAATGATACCTTTGGTGAATCAGGAAAAGCTAAAGATGTATTAAAGAAATATGGTCTAACAAGTGAACATATTATTGAGGTTGTCAATAAATAATGCGTAAAGTTATCTTTGATACTGATATCGGCTGTGATGATTGTCATGCCCTAATACCACTTTTACTTGATGATAATATTGAGATTATTGGTATAACAGCAGTAAGAGGCAATCTATCAGTTGACGATGTATGTAACAATGCTTTAAAAGTATGTGAGTTACTAGATAAAGATATTCCAGTATATAAGGGCTGTTCTTGTGCTATGGTAAGAACCTTAACACCAGGAAGAGACTATAATACCCTAATGCAAAGAATTCATATGGCTGTCGATGGCAAGGAAATTCTAATCCATCAACAATCATTTGATTTACCTGAACCTTCAAAAACTATTGAAGAAAAGCATGCTGTTTCTTTCATTGTTGATACATTAAAAAATACCAAAGAAAAGATTGATATTTGTGCTATTGGCCCATTAACAAATATCGCTATGGCACTAAGACTTGAACCTTCTATTGTCAATAATATTGGCACTATCTATATCATGGGTGGTGGCCTATATATAGGCAATAGAACACCAGTCGCTGAAGCAAACTTCTATGATGATCCAGAAGCTGCTGAAATAGTACTTACTTCTGGGGCTCATTGTCTAGTTTGTCCAATTGAAGCTTGCGAAATGGGTGGTACATATGGTCCTAAGGAATTAGAAGATATTGCCAAAGTAAACAACAAAATATCTAAGTTCCATGTAGCAATGCTACAAGGATATATTGATAGATGTAATCTTCTATTTAATTGCGATATAGACAATTGTTGTGTATATGACTATGTTGCAGTTGCCCCATTATTAGATGAATCAGTAATTCTTGAAAAAAGAAAAGATATCGTCCATGTTGATATAAGTGGCGGTATGTCTGATGGTCAGATGGTAGTTGATAGAAGAGGAATGATGGAAGACAAATACAATGTTGAGGTAATATATCAAGTCGATTCCAACAAACTACATAAATTATTCTTAGATAAAATATCATCAATTTAAGGGCAGAGAAATCTGTCCTTTTAATTGCCTTATTGTTTATTCAGATTGATTTTGTTAAAATTGATTTGAATAAAAAAGGAGGTTAATATGTTTATTGGCAGACAAAAAGAATTAAAATCTTTAAATGAATTCTACGAAAAAGATGGTCTTTCTATGACTGTGATATATGGTCGTAGACGTATTGGTAAATCTACTCTTATAAATGAATTTATCAAAGATAAAAAAACAATATTCTATACCGCAACAAAGATTGGTAAAAATAGAAACTTAGAATTATTTTCAAAACAAGTTTTAGATACACTGATGCCAAATATTAATAATATTTACTTTAATTCCATTGAATCTGTTTTTGATTTTATAAATAATAACATAGGAAATGAAAAACTAATCCTTGTAATAGACGAATTCCCCTATTGGGCAGAAAGTGATGAATCACTTTTATCAATTCTACAAAAATACATTGATACCATCTGGAATAATAAAAACCTAAAAATAATTCTATGTGGTTCAACTTTAAGCTTTATGGAAAAGAAAGTCTTAAGTGAAAAAAGTCCCTTATTTGGTAGAAGAGATTCCCAAATTAAACTTGATGCTTTTGATTATCTAGATTCATCTAAATTTGTTCCTAATTACTCTAATGAAGAAAAAGCTATTTGTTATGGCATCACTGGCGGTGTTGCCAAATATCTAGCAATGATAGATCAAAACAAAAGTTTAGATGAAAATATAATTAGATTGTTTTTTCAAACTGATGGCTATTTATATGATGAACCTAGGAACTTATTAACACAAGAATTCTCAGATATTTCAACTGTAAGCAATATCATTGAACAAATTGCTAATGGCGAAAATACTCTTAATGTAATTGCTTCAAAAGTAAATGAAAAGGAACAAACTGTTTTATATTCCTTAGATAAACTTATTGAAGTTGGTCTAATAGAAAAAAGAAAATGTATAACTGAAGAAAATAATAAAAAGAAAACTCAATACATCTTAAAGGATTATATGTTTAAGTTTTGGTATGAATTTATACCTAATGCAACTAGTATTATAGAAATGAATCAAGGCAGACTATATTATCAAAAGATTGTTAAACCATTGTTGCATTCATATATGGGATCAGTATTTGAATCAATGTGTCGCTATTATACTTTTAAACACGCAATAGACGGTGAATATAATTGCTTTGCAACTTCAATTGGTACTTGGTGGGGAACAGAAATAATTAATGATGAAACAAAAAAATCAAAAATACAATCCGCTGATATAGATATCGTTGCAATATCACAAATTGATAAAAC
>CAVDLK010000060.1:0-7473 GCA_963609745.1 Erysipelotrichaceae bacterium
CTTTAGATACTATGGAAAATGAAAATAATAAACAGATTCAAAAGAATCTAGATGTTTCAACAAGAAATGCCTTAGGTTTAGGCAATATTGGTATATTAGTATATTCTGATGAATATGAAATAAGTTGGATGTCATCTTTTTTTGAAGCAAGAGATTTGAATTATTTAGGAACTAAATTATTAAATTGGTTACCTGAGTTACAAGGTGTTTTAAAAGGTGATGATGATAAGAAGGTTATTACCTATAATGATGAGAAGTTTGAGGTTAATAAAATTAATGATGCTTCAGCATTAATATTTAAGGATGTTACTGTTGAATATGATTTAAATAAAAAACTTAATGATGATTCTTATGTTTTAGGTATGGTTAGTTTTGATAATTATGAAGAATCTAGTTCATCAGAAGAAGAACTTGCTTTTATCAATTTAAGTATTAAAAGACCAGTAATGGATTATTTTAAGAAATTTAATTGTATATATAAAACATTGAAGAGTAATCGTTTATTATTAATAGCCAATGAAGTAATCTTTAAACAAATATATGATGATCATTTCTCCATATTAACAACTATTAGAAAAGTATCTAATAGTGCTAATCTTGATGTTACCTTATCAATGGCCTTTGTTAGAGGAAGTGATGATTTAAGTGAACTTGATCGTAATTTAGAGAGTCTAATGGAATTAGCACAAACTAGAGGTGGTGATCAGGTTGTTGTTAGAAAAATAGGCGATGATGTTTCTTTCTTTGGTGGTTCATCGGAAGCAAGAGAAAAACTAAATAAAACAAAGGTTAGAGTTACTGTAGGTGCTATTAAGGATTTAATATCTAAGGCTAGCCAAGTGTTTATTGTGGGACATGCTGATGCTGATGCGGATTGTATAGGCTCAGCAATCTGTATGTCTAATATTGTTTCTAGTTTAGATAAAAATGCTTATATTATTACTAAAAGTGGTGGCATTGAGCCAATGATAAAAGATGTTTTAGATAAATATGACAAGGTATTAGTGAAGAAACATAACTTCTTGGATGAAAATAGTGCCTTAAGTATTATTGATGATAAAACATTAGTTATTATGGTAGACCATCATAGTAAGAGTACTAGTGGCTCTAAGATCTTATTAGATAAAGCCAATCAGATTGTTATCGTTGATCACCATCGTAGAAAAGCCGACTTAGATATTAGTCCAGTCATGGCTTATATTGAAGCTAGTGCTTCTAGTACTTGTGAAATGCTTAGTGAATTTTTACCTTATATGTCTAAGAAACTTGAAATCTCAGAACAAGAAGCTAACATTATCTATATTGGTATCATGATTGATACGGATAGATTTAGAGTTAGAACTGGTGTTAGAACATTTGATGTTTTAAAGCAATTAAGACAATATGGTGCTAATCCACTTACTTGTGATGAATTGGCTCAAGAACCATATAATATGGTTATAGATAGAAGTAATATTATCTCTTGTGCTAAACCATACAAAAACAATATTGTAATTGCTTCAGCTCAAAAGAAGAATTATAATCGTTCAATTGCTTCGCAAGCTTGTGATGTTTTAATTAAATCTAAGGATGTTGAGGCAGCATTTGTTGTATGTAATAGTGATAAGGATGAAGTTATTGTTACAGCTAGATCTAAGGGTAAAATAAATGTACAAGTTATCTTAGAGAAGATGAATGGTGGTGGTCATATGACTGCTGCTGGACTTCAAAGAAAGAATACAACGATAAATGAAGTTGAATTTGAATTATTAAAAGTATTAGATGATTATTTTAAGGAGTAGGTATGAAAGTTATTTTATTAAAAGATGTTGCTAAGGTTGGTAAAAAAGGTGAAATTAAAGAAGTTTCTGATGGTTATGCAAGAAATTTTTTAATCGCTAGAGGTTTTGCGGTTCAAGAATCTAATGCTTCAAAGAAAATCCTAGATGAACAAAATAAACAGGCTGCCGAACTAGATGCAGAAAATAGAGCTAAGGCAAAAGAGTTAAAAGAACAATTAACTAAGATTGTTTTAGAATTTAAAGTTAAGGCTTCTAATGGTAAAGTTTCTGGTTCTGTATCAGGAAAACAAATTGAAGAGGCTTTAAAGAAGATGAATATCACTATTGATAAGCGTAAGATTAAAGATAGTGAGCCATTAAATGAATTAGGAACTTATGATGTCAAGATAGAGTTATATAAGGACATTATTGGTATAATAAAAGTTAAGTTAGTTGAGGGTTAATATGAGTAATAAACCAATACCTTATTCATTAGAAGCCGAAGAGTCATTATTAGGCAACATTATGTTATATAAAGATGCAATGCGTGAGGCAATAGAGGGCCAAATAGATGCTAAGGATTTTTATTTGGCTAAACATCAAACAATTTATAGCCTAATGTCTAATATGTATGAGAGAAAGGAAAATATTGATGCTGTTTCGCTTTCTACTAAATTAAAAGACTTTGGTTTATATGATAAGGTTGGTGGTATTGAATATTTATTACAACTCGCTAATGCTACTATAAGTGCTACTAATACTAAAGAATATATCAATATTATTAAGAATAAGTCTTTGGCAAGAAGAATTATTAAGGTTGGTGAAGAAATTGCCAATGATGCTCTTGATGCTAGTGTTGAAACAGATGTAATGTTAGAAAGCGTTGAAAAGAAGGTTACGGATGTAACACGTTCTAAGGTTAATGCGGAATTTATATCTGGTGATGTATTATTTGATGATACATTGAAATATGTTCAAAAGATTCAAGAGGCTGGTTCTGATATTACTGGTATAAAATCTTTATATTCTGATTTAGATAGAAAGACTGCTGGTTTCCAAAAGGGTGATTTAATTATCCTAGCAGCTAGACCATCAATGGGTAAAACAGCTTTTGCTTTAAATATTGCCCTTAATTCTGCTTCTGTAACTCATGGTTCTATCGCTATATTTTCACTTGAAATGCCTGCCCAACAGGTAGCAATAAGAATATTAGCTGCTAAGGCTAAGGTAGAGATACAAAAGATTAGAACAGGTAATTTAAATGATGAAGAGTGGTCTAGATTAAATGAGGCTAGTTTAGAGTTAAGAAGACAAAACTTTTATATTGATGATACTCCAGGTATTAAAGTATCAGAAATGTTTGCCAAATGTCGTAAATTAGCCCAAGATAATGGTTTATATATGATTATTGTCGATTATATTCAATTAATTCAAGGTGCTAGTAATAACTTTGAATCTAGACAACAAGAAGTTTCTGATATATCAAGAAAATTAAAGGCTATGGCTAGAGAATTAAAAGTACCACTAATTGCCTTATCACAACTATCAAGAAGTGTTGAATCTAGACAAGATAAAAAACCTATGCTTTCAGATTTAAGAGAATCTGGTGCCATTGAACAAGATGCTGACTTAGTAATGTTCTTGTATAGAGAAGCATATTACAATAAGGACAATAATGATGAAGAAAGAGAAGATGTTGAACTAATTCTCGCAAAGCATCGTAATGGTCCTATTGGCAGCATTAATTTAGCTTTTGAAAAGAAAATAAATGCCTTCTATGGCATTAAGAATAATTTGGAGGAACATAATTGAAAAAGTTCTTAGTATTATTTATATCCTTAGCCTTAGCTATTGGTATTGTAGTAGTATTACCAACATTAATAAATACTAATTCTAAGGTTGATGCGAATATTACTAATGAGGTATCCCTAGTTAAACAAACAATATTATCTTATGAAAAAGATGAACATACTTACAATAAGATATATGCTGGAAACAATCTCATTGCCGTTATCAATGATTTAGATTATCTAAAAAGTAAGATTGCGGAATTATATAAAACATATGAAGAAGAATTCCCTAATACTGAATTAAGTTTTTCTAATGATATCAATATAGTTAGTGAAACTTCAGGAATATATTTTGATAATGTAGATGATGAAATTGTAAATTATCTTGAAGAAAATAAATTATTAGGTATTAAAACAACTGCTGTAGAATTCTCTACCAGTGAAGGTGTTTATGACATTATTTATGTAAGAAGTAAAGAGGATTTTGAAAAAGCTAGAAATCAATTTTTACTTAACTTTGTTTCTGAAGAAACTTTAAATAAGTTACAAGATGGAGAAGTAATTAGTGAGCCAACAAAACTAGGAACTATTGAAAAAAGTGTCAGTGTAGCTGAAAATATGTCATATAGTGAGATTATCGTTTCTCCCGATAAGATATTTAGCGATGTTAATACAATCTATGAATATTTATGTTATGGCAGAAATACTCAAAGAGAGTATTATACCGTTAAAGAAGGTGATACCTTACAAGGTGTTGGCTATTATTTCAATGATATGACCGCTAAACAATTAGTTATGCTTAATCCTAATGTTTTATCATCAGAGACTCAAATCGTTACCCCAGGTACCCAATTAAATGTAACTTATTATACCTCACCAATTACGGTTGATGTTATTAAAGAAAATCTAACTCAAGAATATATTGTTCCTGAAACTCCAGAATATATTGAAGATGAAACAATTGATGCTGGTAGAATTGAAATAATTATTCAAGAAGAATCAGGAATTAAAAATGTACTATATGAAGAAAAATGGACCAATGGTGTTTTACAATCAGGTCAAGCAATATCGGAAACTATAATTAAACAACCTGTAAGAGGACAAATCAGGGTTGGTTCAAAAGTTGCTTATATGGTTGGTACTGGTAATTATATTTGGCCAGTTGATAACCCTAGAATTTCTTGTCACTATGGTTGTTATCTAAATCATACAGGAACAGACTTTGTCAATCGATATAATGCTTATGGATCAATATATGCCATTGATAGTGGTGTTGTTGTATCTACGGGTTATAGAGATGATATGGGTAATTTCTTAATAATTGACCATCAAAATGGTATACGTACCTTCTACATGCATTTAAATGTACCACCATATGTTGAAGAAGGTGACAATGTAAGTAGAGGCCAAGTAATAGGCCAAGTTGGTAATACTGGATATTCCTTTGGTGCCCATCTGCACTTAACATTTGAAGTTGATGGTGAAAGAGTTGATGCTTGTGATTATTTACCATGTGATTTGTTGGAGTAAAATATGAAAAATAGTAAACTTCCTTATTTATTAATTGTTTTATTAGCTATCTGGTGCTTTACTTTATCTACTATTCTATATAACAAATATAAAGTTGATACTGAAAAAGAAGTTATTAATGAATACGATGTATCTGGCTTTTCTACTGATTTTACTAAAGTCATTGATGAACATAAAGCTAGTATTGTAACTATCAATTGTGATGGCACTATCTCTAGTGGCTTTGTTTATAAACAAATTAATAATAAAGTATATATTCTTACTGCTTATCATGGCGTACTTGGTTCACATATTAATGTTTCTTTTTCTAATGTCTATAACACAAAAGCAAGTTTAGTAGACAAGGATCAATATTTAGACTTAGCAGTACTAGAAATTGAAACTCCATATAATATTGAAACCCTAAGTTTAGGTGATAGTTCAATTGTAAGTAGTGGCGAATTTGTGATAACTATTGGTACACCTAGTTCTGCTGACTTATCTCAAAGTGTAGAAATGGGTATGATATCAGCTGATAATCGTGTTATTGAAAACAGCATCACTATAGATGAAAAAGTTATCAATTATTATTTAGATGTTCTACAACTATCAGGAAACTTAAAATCAGGCTATTCTGGTAGCCCTGTTATTAATATGAATGGGGAAATCATTGGTATGGTTACTATGAATGCAACAGATAATATTAACTTTGCCATCACTGCCAATGAGATTAAATATGTCGCTGATAAGATTATAAACCATGAAGAATTTAATAAATATCAATTTGGTATAAAGGGTAAATATGTTAAAGATATGGATAACTATATCAAGGCTAATTTAAATATTGCTATTGATACAATTAGTGGTCTTTATGTTGATAAGGTAATGGATTCTTCTATTGCTTCATCTATTGGTATAAAAAGTGGTGATATAGTTTTAACTATCAATGATATAGAAATAAATGATATTAATGATTATTTTAAAGCAGCATATACTAAGGCTGAATTAATTAAAATTGTTGTTTTACGTAATCAAGAAAAGCTTACTTTATTGGTAAATAATGATGCTTAGATTAATTTGTGTAGGTAAGATTAAAGATAAGCATCTTAAGGCTTTAATTGATGATTATATTGAAAAGATTAATCATTATCATAAGTTAGAAGTAATTGAGGTTAAGGATGAAACTATAAAGGATAATGATAAGGCTGTTTTAGATATTGAAGCGGATAGGGTTTTAACAAGGATAAATAATGATGATTATGTTATCTTATTAGATTTACATGGTAAGACTATAGATTCAATTAGTTTAGCTAATAAGATTGATAAATTGTTTATTAATTATTCTAAAATTACCTTTGTTATAGGTGGTTCGTTAGGTTTAGGGCAAGCATTAATTGATAGAGCTAATGAAAGAATAAAACTATCAGATTTAACATTCTTGCATCAAATGACTAGACTTATTATCTTAGAACAAATTTATCGTAGTTTTAAGATATTGCATAATGAAACTTATCATAAATAGGGTATTGAAACAAAGCGCTTACAACTTTATAATATAGATAAGATTTAAAAGAAAAGGAGGAACGTCATGAAGGAAATCAATGTCTTAGTAGTTGATCCAGTAGGTTTACATGCTCGTCCTGCTACAGTAGCTGTGAACGCCGCAAGTAAGTTCAAATGTGATGTAAAAGTTTCTTTCAAAGAGAGATCAGTGAATATGAAGTCTATAATGGGTGTTATGTCTTTAGGTATTCCAACTCAATCTGAAATTAAAATCTCATGCGAAGGTGAAGATGAAGATGTAGCTATCACATCTATTGAAGAAATCTTAAGAACACAAAAAGTAATTCAATAATTAAACTAATGAAGGGAGAAAGATTTCTCCCTTATTTTTTTGGAGAAAAATATGGATATAAATAATAGATACAATGAATGGTTAAACCATCCTAATATAGATGAAGAATCAAAAAAAGCGTTATTAAGCATGGATGAGAAACAGCGTAACGATAGTTTTTATACTGATGTTCAATTTGGAACAGCTGGTATGCGTGGTTTAATGGGCGTTGGTCCTAATAGATTAAATATCTATACAATTAGAAAAGCTACTCAAGGTTATGCCAATTATCTAAAGAAGAATAATTTAAGTTCTGTAGCAATTTCTTATGATAATAGATATAACTCAAAAGAATTTGCTTTTGATTGTGCCAAGTTACTAGCAAGCAATAACATTAAAACATATATATTTGATAGTTTACGTCCTACACCAGAATTATCTTATACTGTAAGATATTTTAAATGTGATGGTGGTATTATGATTACTGCTTCTCATAACCCTAAAGAATATAATGGTTATAAATTATATGATGAAACAGGTTGTCAATTAATTCCTACTATTGCCAACAAGGTTATTGAAG
>CAVDLK010000061.1:0-7405 GCA_963609745.1 Erysipelotrichaceae bacterium
CAAATAAATTTATATCAATTACCTCATTTACCCAAGTAGACAATTTATCATATTCTTTATAATAAACCTTATCATCATCACTACTAGAATCTAGATAAGCGATAACTTCACCATCCTTATAAATAAATAATGAAGGCGCATATTTAATTCTATCTGTTATGGAATTTGTACTTCCCCAAATATCATTTAAATCAATTGAATACATTTTAATATTATTCTCATCAGCAAGCTCTTGAACTAATGGTACAAAACTAGCACAAGTAGGACAACCTGACAAGAAAACAAATAGTGGGAATGTTTGCTTGTTATTTTCTAATTCATTTAAATCTTCAATACCTTCTAATTTAATAAAATCAGATTCCTCTACCTGTTTATCAACACTAATACTATTATTATCATTATCTGAATAAATAGCTGTTAAGGTATCAAAATTAATATCATGATAATTAACTAAAGCAAAATTATAATATGTTTCACCATCTTCTTCATATTTAACTTCAACATTATTATTTCCATGGTAATACCAATAACCACCAACATTATAAATTTTATTTTCATCCCAACCTAAAGCAACCAATAAACTCTTAGTCATACCGGCATATCCGCCACCACCACACATTAAGAAGATATATTTATCTTTAGGAAATAGTGATTCTAATATTGTCATTGATTCTTCATAATTCTCTCTATAACCATTTTCATCATGAGTAAATAATGTCTCACCTTGATATGGTGTACCTACTGCATCTGGTAATCCTTCAACATTACATAAATATGGATAAGGAACTACTTCAAAACCTTTGATAAAACCACTTAAATAAGAATCACCACCAATTGCTTCGTAGTCTGCTTCATCAATAAGCATTCTCATATCACGATATACGGCATCATCTCTATTTAAATATTGATCTATAGTCTCTTCATTTATATTCTTATCAATGCCTAATTCTCCTCTAACACCAGATTCAACTTCAGGTGGGCTTAATTTTTTATTACCACACGATACTAGGCCTAATAATAAGAATAAAATAAGTAATAATTTACATGTCTTTTTCATATTTCTAATTGTATACTAATAATCTGAATTTTTAATGAATTCAAAAAAGAAACTGCTCTAGGCAGCTTCTACATCTTATTGATTTTTAGAATTCATGAAGTTTTCAATATCTTCAACACTCTTGATAATTCCTGCTGATAAAACTTCACAACCATCATCAGTAATCAACAAGTCATCTTCAATTCTAATGCCTATTGATTCATCTTCAATATATAGACCTGGTTCATTAGAAATAACATTACCAGCTTGTAAAACACTACCCATACCACCATCAACATCATGACAATCCAAACCTATATGGTGAGAAATACTATGATAATAATATTCACTTACATCTTTTGTTAGATTATGTTTAGGTAACTCTTGCTTATAATAATCAATAACCATTTGATTTAACTCTCTAATTTTAATTCCAGGTTTTGCATTTTCTTCAACTACTTTTTGAGCACCTAGTACGATATTATAAATCTCCTTTTGTCTCTCGCTAAATTTGCCATTAACTGGGAAAGTTCTAGAAATATCAGCACAATAATGATTATAAGTAGCACCTAAATCACATAAGAATAAATCACCATCATTCATATATTGATTATTATCTCTATAGTGTAATATGGTAGCATTCTTACCACTAGCAGCAATAGTAGAAAAGGCTAATTCTTTACATAGATTGTTCTTTAAAACAAAATCAAAGACACCCTCCATAACACTCTCATTTACGCCAGGTTTAGATACTAACATCATTTCCTTAATACCTAGATTTGTAATATTAATAGCCTTTCTCATACTATCAATTTCTGTTTCATCTTTTACTAATCTAGAAGCAGTCAAGGCTGTAAAGTTATCCTTAATTATTAAATAAGGATAATTCTTCATCAATTTATGAGCGTATTTACTAGCCTCAGTATAATGTTGATCCATAGTATAATGCCACATATCAAAATAGAACTTGAATTCATTATCTCCTCTATTTCTTTCAAGAATTCTTTCTATTACAGCATCTAAATCAGCTAAATCTCTAACATTTTTGATTTCACTAATTTGGCTTACCTCATCTTCTAACATTCTTCCGCCAACCCACTTTGCTTGTAACTCGTCATAAGGAAGAATGAAAATCATTTCTTGATATACACCATTGATATTACTCATTAATAGAACCATATCTTCGGCATCTAAACCAGTAAGATAGTAGAAATTTCTATCAACATGGAATGGATAAGCATCATCTTGTGAACACATTAATGCTTTACCAGAAAATACAAGCGAAACATAATTTCCTTGTAATGATTTAGCTACATTTTGTCTTCTTTTAAAATATTGATTCATCTTTTTTCTCCTTATAAGTTACCTTTACAATTTCATCATTTTCAATACATTTATCTATTAAACTTTGATAATCGAATTTAGTTTCATAATACTCACATCTATCTAATTTAGGTTTAGTTACCGGATTCTTTGGATCAAATATCGTACAACAATCCTCATATGGTAAGATACTTGTCTCAAAAGTATCAATCCTTTTGGCAATATCAATTATCTCTACCTTATCCATCATACATAATGGTCTTAATATCAAAGTGTCACAAACCTTAGAAATAACACTAATTGATTCAGGAGTTTGTGAAGCAACCTGACCAATTGATTCGCCATTGCTTATTACCTTTATTTTTCTGCTTTGCGCAATCTTATCCGCAATACGATACATCATTCTTCTCATGATAGTGATGCAATAAGGTTCATCAACATTCTCATATATTGCTAGCTGTAAATCAGTAAAAGGAATAATGTGAACATTTATTTCCTCTTGGCATACTGATAACTTTTCACATAAAGTTAATACTTTGTCTAATGCCTGCTTGGAAGTATAAGGTTGAGAAGCAAAGTGAATACACTCAATCTTTAAACCTCTTTTCATTGTATAGTAGCCTGCAACTGGCGAATCTATACCGCCAGACATCATTACCAAAGCCTTACCATTGATACCAGTAGGATAACCACCAGGGCCTTTTATCTTTTCATCCATCACATAGATAAAATCTTTATCAACTGATATATACAACTTTAATTCTGGATTATGAACATCCACTAATAAACTTGTATTATGTAAAATATTACCAGCCAATGCCCTATTGATATCATCAGATCTCATAGGAAAAGACTTATCATGTCTTTTAGTTACAACCTTAAATGTTTTAAAATCTCTATTATTAACTAAATCTAAAGTTACCTTCTTTACTTCATCAATATCCTTAT
Organism: Erysipelotrichaceae bacterium; assembly: GCA_963609745.1. Taxonomy (GTDB): domain Bacteria; phylum Bacillota_I; class Bacilli_A; order Erysipelotrichales; family Erysipelotrichaceae; genus Colivicinus. The sequence goes on from CAVDLK010000061.1 coordinate 3,308, forward strand.
TAACTCTAATAGCACCAGAAAAATATGCATAACCAAAGATATCCTTTAAATCATTTTTTATTAAACTATAATCCTCACCATTTAATTTAATAAATAAACCATCATGCAAAGTATTATAAGTTAAGCCACTATAATTAGATAATCTTTTTCTAATGTTATTAGTTAAAGCTCTAGTAAATTCTTTTCTATTTTTGCCCTTGGTAGAAAGTTCACCATATCTAACAACTATATGATCATATTTAATACTATCCATACTTATCTAGAATCTCCTTTAGACTATCCACAAAATATTGTAAATCATCTTTGGTATTTGTGTAATCAAAAGATACTCTAATAGCATAATTCTCATCTATTCCTAATGCATCTAAAGTTCTATTCAACTCATTTTTCCTTGAACCACAGGTGGATTTGCTGGAAACCATAATGCCCTTTGCATTTAATGCATTCAATAATACCTCAGATTGGATAGTTGTTGAAATGTTCACCAAAGTATCTAAACTATTAATTTTAGAATTAATAGTCGCAATATTATTTAATCTATCAATTAAATAATCATGCATATCTTCTAAATAATCTTTATATTTATCTTTATTCATCAAAGCTAATCTTATAGTCTTAGCTAAAACTATATTAACTAAAGCATTAGAAGTACCACCACGCAAAGAAAATTCTTGTTGTCCACCAGAAATAATAGGCAATAAGTCAATATGTTGTTTTTTAATTAAAGCTCCACTTCCCTTTAATCCATGTATTTTATGAGCACTAAAACTAGCCATATCAACATTACTTAAATCAATATCTACTTTACCTAAAGCTTGCGTAATATCACTATGAAAATAAGTACCATGATGTCTTTTAACAAGCTTACCTATCTCATTAATATCATTAACTGCCCCAATTTCATTATTAACCATCATAATAGAAACAAGTAAGGTATCATCTCTTAAATTATCCTTAACCATTTGAACAGTAATATTGCCATCCTTATTTGGCTTTAAATAAGTAACATCAAAACCAAAATTCTCTTCTAATTGCTTAAAACTATTATAAACAGAAGAATGTTCATAAATAGAAGTAATAAGATGCTTTTTATCTTGATGCTTTAAAGCTAAACCCTTAATCGCTAGAGAATTAGCCTCTGACGCACCAGAAGTAAAAATTAATTCATTATCTTGCACCTTAAACATCTCACATATTAATTTACGAGACTTCTCTTGCATATCATAAATAGCGACACCATCATCATATAAGGCATCGCTATTACAATAATATTTATCTAATAATTTCTTATATGTTTCTAATACTTCCTTATTAACATCAGTAGTAGAAACAGCATCTAAATAAACCTTCATCAACTATTCTCCATAATCTTTTCATCAGCATTATCAGGGAATAATGTTTCCATACAATTAATTGCTGTTTTTAATGCTTTGGTATATTCACCATTTAAATATTGAAACTCCGCCTTAGATAATTCACGATCAATCTCTGGAACAGTTGAACGATATTTATTACCAAACACAATTGCCTTTTCTACCATCATTGCCATACCAACAATATTATTAACATTGTTATGAAACTTATATATAAAATCAATTCCCTCATCCAAGATAACATTCAATTCATCAATATTAATTGGTATCTCATTAATTAAAACCTTTATCTTATCAATATATTCCCAAGATTTAACTAAATCCTCTTGATAAGAATCAGAAATGATTGGTAAATGATATTTCGCAATCTTATTCTTAGTTTCTGAAACAACTAATTGCAATTTTATTAATTGCGAAGCAGCTCTAGCCTCACCATCAGTAGATTTATCAATTAAGGTCTTATAAGTATATAGTATTTTACTATCAGCCTCTATATCATCACATAACTTTTCAGCATCCAATAAAGTTTGAGAAGCTGGCTTAATGCATGAATTTAACTCCACTGAAATATCTTTATATCTTTGTTTATATTTTTCAATATTATCTCTAATATTCTTTAATATTCCTCTTATATCTTCTAAACCAAATCTAGCAGAATCTTTATCATAAGCGATACGAACATAACTCTCTACCTTAGCAAGATTATTACTATCTTCATATGCCTTATCATTTGTCTGCTTTGCCTCAACAAAAGATCTATTCTCTCTAGCAAGATTATCATTTAATTCATTCAATATTCTCTTTGCCTCAGTGCAATTTTCTCTTACACCATCTGTTTCACCTTTATAAAGTTTAGTATTATCTTGCTTTAAAGTTGTTTCAACTTTATCTAAAGTTTCATCAATATTTAAATGATCAATATAAACCCCTCTTTGCTTAGTTAAAGCATATTCATGTTTGATATTATCTATCATCACAGGAATAACACCCTTAACATCTTTAACACATTTTGGTATCGCATTAGCATTTATCTTAATCTTTTCTAAGATTTCATTTATCTTATCTAAATCATTTTGGGCAGCACTATAATCTGAAGCATAAATCCACTCTTCAGAAGAAGAAAATAAATTTTCACATTCTTGAAGTTGTTCTTGTAGACCATCAAAAGCAATAGATAATAAACTAGCATTCTCATTGATAGTAGACTTAATCATACGATAACTTTCTTTTAATCCAGCAGAATATTCTCTTTGCTCATCATCCTTTTTAGAAAATTCTTCTAAGAAATCATCAATCTTTTTAATTTGTGCCTCACACTCACTAATATCATTAGATACTTCTTCAATATTTTTCTTAGCAGTCTTAAAATCCTTGACAATAATATCATCATCAACAGCATTCAATTTATCTTGAATTAGATTAATCTTTTTCTCTGCTTCCTCATATTCAACATAATAATTTTGGATACTAGCAACTGTCTCAGCACTTCTTTTAGCCATTGCTTGGGCTTTATTTAATTTAAATGCTATAGGAATAGTTTTGATCGTATTAAAACGAACATACAAATCATCAACTTGTTTTTTAATATTACCTTTATTTGTATTCTTTATTATTAACATCACAACAAAGAATACAAAAATAATTAAAATAGCTACAATAATAAGGGTTATCTTGCTGTCCATACACATAAATTTTATACTATTTTTTAATTGACTTAAAGCCTACATTTTGGGATAATTATGTAGCACATAAATAGCAGCATGTAAAGTTATTAGTTATGTGTTGATACCACAGGAGATAAGTATTGTTGCGCTAACAAGAAATTCGAATATCAACACACCTAATAATGATTTACACCTGTACTTACTTAAGGAGGTAATAACTTATGGCAAGAAACACAGGTCCTACTTGGAGAATATCAAGACGTCTTAATTTCTCTATCCTTGAAACAGGTGAAGAACTAACAAAAAGACCTTATATTCCTGGACAACATGGTTCTCCAACTAAGAGAATCAAACAATCTAACTATGGCTTACAAAAAGCAGAAAAGCAAAAATTAAGACATCTATATGGCTTAAGCGAAAAGCAATTCTACAACTCTTATGTTAAGGCAGTTAGAATGAAAGGTAATACTGGTACTAACATCTTTGTAATGTTAGAGTCTAGATTAGACAACCTAGTATACCGTATGGGCTTCGCTAGCACTAGAAAGCAAGCAAGACAAATCGTTAGTCATGGTCACATTCTAGTAAATGGCAAAAAGGTTGATATCCCTTCATGCCAAATCAAGGTTGGTTCTACAATTGAGGTTAAAGAAAACTACAAGAACAATCAATTTGTTGCTGAATCGCTAGATGCAACAGCATCATTCAAAGATTTCGTAGAAGTTGATAAAGATGCTCGTAAAGGTAAATATGTAAGATTACCTGAAAGAAAAGAACTTAGCCAAGACATTAACGAACTATTAGTTATTGAATATTACAACAGGTAATAGTCAACAAAATCGTTTTAGAAAAGATCACTACAATGTAGTGGTCTTTTTTATTATTTTCAAAAAATGTTGTATTTGATTTTATATAACTTTGAATATATTGACACTATTTTTTTATTCGAATATAATCGAATCGAAAGGAATCGAATAAAAATGAAATTTATTGGCAGAGAAGATGAATTAAATTTATTGAATAATTTAATTAAAAGTGACAACTTTGAATCAGTTCTAGTA
>CAVDLK010000062.1:0-7336 GCA_963609745.1 Erysipelotrichaceae bacterium
TTATTGTTAGTTTAAAAAATATAGTAAACGGGGATTTGCGTAAATGTAGTTTGAATAACGTAGAATAAGGCATATTTATTACCCATGCTAATGTGGGTAATAAAATGGGTAATAAAATTACAGATAAAGAAAAAGGACTGTTAGGTCCTTATATGATTTCAATTGTTTTAATCTTTTGTTCTGTTAGTGGTTTATCGCGACGATCTGTTTTAACATTGGCAATTTCATCAACAACTTCAATACCTTTTGTTACCTTACCAAAAGCAGCATATTGGCCATCTAGATGTGGTGCATCTTGATGCATGATGAAGAATTGACTTGATGCAGAGTTAGGATCATAGGCTCTTGCCATAGATAGAACACCTCTAACATGTTTTAAGTTATTTTCTACACCATTTGCTTTAAATTCACCCTTAATATTTTTGCCTGAACCTGACATGCCAGTTCCAGTAGGATCACCACCTTGAATCATAAATCCTTTAATGACTCTATGGAATATTAATCCATCATAGAAGTGATCGTTTACAAGTGATATAAAGTTTTCAACTGTAATAGGTGCAACATCTTTATATAATTCTGCTTCAATTTCACCACCATTTTCCATGGTTATTTTTATTTTTGTGTTTTCCATAATTCTCCTTATTCGTGATAATCTTTATTTTCTTCAAATGACATAAATGGGAATGGACATATTTCTCTGATTGGATGTTCATAGATTATGCCTGATGGTCCAGAATTATACATTGGTGTATCTAGGCTTTCGCAAAATTCTGTCATAACTTGTCGACATGCCATACATGGAGCACCATCGCCATCACTTCCGCCAACTACTGCTAAGGCTTTAAATTTCTTACAGCCATCAGCAACCATACAGAATATTGCAGTTCTTTCAGCGCATACAGTCATGCCATAACTAGCATTTTCAATATTACATCCAGTATAAACCTTACCATTTATACCAATAACAGCAGCTCCAACCATGTAATGAGAATATGGACAATAAGCATTTTCTCTTGCTTTCCAAGCTAAATCAATTAATTCTTCTTTACTAATCATTTTTTAAGCTCCTTTTTTAGTATCTTCTGGTTCTGTATCATTAAATACAAAGTATTTATCATAGAAAAATTCTAATACTAGGTTAAGCGCCATATTTATGCCAGTTACTAAGAAATCATTCCATCCTAAACTACCTGTTAGATAATTACCAAGATAGGTAGATAGTGGAGTGAATACTGCATAGAAGGCAGCAACTTTAGCCATAGCAATAGGTATATTAGTAGATGATTTAAAGGTTACCTTTCTATTGAAAGTAAAATTCCAAATAACTGAAAGAGCTAATGATATTAAGTAACTTGGGGTCCATGATAGTTTTAAAATAGTGTTTAAAACAGCAAATGAACCAGCTTGAATAATACCGGCTGACATTGATATAACGGCAAATTTTATTGCTTGTAACATACTTCCGTCACCTTCCTTTACATCTTGTGGGTTTGCGAGATTGTAGTAAATCTTTTTATTTGCTTTATAGATTTGTTTGAAAGTTTGATAATATGGTTCATATTGTTTATGAACTTCTTCATTAGGAATATAAGTTTTATCAGTTGGAACAAATTCTTTCATTTGTTCAAGGTTATTAATTTCACCAAGTCCTACACCAATAACACCAGCGGCACCTGTAGCACCAACAAATTGGCAATCTTTAATAGTTTCAATAGTTCTACCAGTGATATCCGCAAGCATTTGGCAACATACTGGTGATAGTGCTCCACCGCCTACAAATCTGATTGGATTAGATGTTTTAAGTTTCTTATCTTGGCATTCCAACATCCATCTTAAATGATAGAAAACACCTTCTAATACCGCTCTTATTAATTCGGTTTTACCAGTTTCAAGTTTAATACCATAGAATCCACCTGTAGCATTAGGATCTTCAAATGGACAACGATTGCCATGTAACCAAGGAGTAAAGATGACACCATCTGAACCTGGATTGGCATTTTGTACAGCTTCTGTTAAATAGGAATAGAGATTTTCTCTTATATTGTTGGAGTTAATATCTTTATCTTTTAAATAAACGCCAACCTCATCTAAAGCTAGATGATCTTTTACCCATTCTAAGCATTTGCCGGCTGTTTCCATTTCTGCGAAGTAGTTAAATTTATTAACTTGGGCACCAGTGATAGCTGCTATCATAGCAGTTACATCAACCTTTTGCTTATCAGTAACGGTAATTACCCAACCTGATGTACCATCATAAATATGAGTATCGCCAACATTGGTTTGGCCTGCCCCAACACCTATTAAGGAAGCATCACTACCGCCAGAGAATACTGGTGTTCCTGGCTCTAGACCTAATTGTTTTGCGGCAGATTCTTTTAAATCTCCAACTTTATCAGTTGATTTAATAATCTTTGGCAGATGGTCCATGTTTATGTTGAACATCTTACATAGAGTTTTAGACCATCCTTCATGATTCTTTCTTGTATCATATAGTAATGTTCCAAAAGCACTATCTTGGCTCATTGTAGCCTCACCTGTCATACGACATGATAGATAGTCTTTAACATCTAACCATTTATATATTTTTTCATATACTTCTGGTTCATTGTTTTCAACCCATTTATATTTCCACATAGGGTCTTTAACAGAACTTGATACAGCACCAGTAATTATTAAACTTGGGATAAGTTTTAGGATATTTGCGCCAGCAACTTGCATACCATAGGCAATACCTTGTTTAATTTCTTTGCTTGCTCTTTGGTCCATATAAGACATTGCTGGTCTTAAAGCATTACCATCTTTGTCAATTAATACTAATCCTTGAGCTTGTGAACAAAACGAAATACCAGCAATATCTTTTTTATCGATATTAGCTTTTGTCAAACATACTTTAGTGGATTCACACATCTTATCCCACCATTCATCAGGATCTTGTTCAGCACCTCCGTTTGGTAAGATTGTAAGAGCATATGTGCTATTATTTGATGATACTAATTCAATAGTTTTATCAATTTTAAAAATGCATGTTTTTAAACCTGTTGTTCCTATATCATAAGCAAGTACATATTTCATTTTTTGTCCCTCAACTTAGAGTATTTTAATTTATAAACAAGATGTTGTAGATTTTGGTCAACAACATTTAATGGTTTAGCGTTTCTAGCATAAAGCATAGCAGCGGCATTTTTTCTTGCGACCATCTTTTCTGCTTCTTCATCTTCTACCTGTTTAATTGGAAACATTTGAGCGTAATCATCCAAATAGGCTTTCATTTTCTTTGGTATATAAAACTTTGGTACTCTTTTTTCAAATAGTATTTGACATTGCTTTTCTAATAGTTCAGCATTATCAAGAGCATCTTTCATAGTTACGCCAAAGGTAACTACACCGTGTTTTGCCATTAAGAAGATATTAGTATTTTTAAAGTCTTTGAATACTTTTGCGCAATTGTTTTTTAAGGTATCAGTTCCTGGTAGACCATAATCAATACAAGGAACAAAGATATTATTATCTAAGGTAATTGATGATTCATCAGCACAGACAGCAGAAGCATAATGCTGATGAGTATGAACAATAAAATTAACATCGCTTCTTGCAAGATATGCTACAGCATGAACTTTCTTTTCACTGCTTGGTTTTCTTTGACTTTTATCATATGAACAATCTTTGATATTAACTATAACTAAATCATTGATGGTCATTTGTTTATAGTCTAAGCCAGATGGAGTGATAATAAATTGATTTTCATTTAATCTTGCGGAAACATTGCCCCAAGTACGGGCAATTAATTCTTTTTCTTGTAGATATAAACAAGCATTGATTATTTCTTGTCTTAATTCTAGTTCGTTCATATTACTACTCGCTTATTAATGCACAATTTTGGAATACTTTATCAAATCTAGATAGAACATCATCAATATCTTGTTCAGTATAAGCAGCTGAAGTATATAATCTAGAACCTGCTAGAGTTACAATACCTTCTGCCATATAAGCAGCTCCCATATGTTCCATTTCTTTTCTTCTAACATCTGTTTGTTTTAAGACATTAGGAATAGTCCAAGGTTTTGACCAATCAATATAGAAATGCATAGTTCCTACTGTATCTAAGTGACATACAGAACCAATGTTGAAGGCAACAAATGGTAAGTCATATTTCTTAATTAATTCTTGTAAGCCTTTAGTTAGTCTATCTCCCATTCTTCCCGCAACTTCACAAGCATTACGTTTTTCTATTTCACAGATTGTTGTATATCCAGCAACACATGATATAGGAGTAGCAGCCATTGTACCACCGCACAAAGCCTTGGTAATCTTTTTACCACTTGCATCTAAGCCTGCGCCTAAATGTGCCATGCAGTCAGCGTGTCCACCAACACCACCAGCACCAGGATAGCCACCTGCGATAATCTTACCGAAGATTGTTAAGTCTGGGTTGATGCCATAATATGCTTGAGCACCACCTAGGCCAATTCTAAAGCCAGATACTACTTCATCACATATTAGTAATGCACCATATTCATGGGCAAGTCTTTCACATCCTTGTACGAATTCTTTACTTACTGGTCTAGTTCCTGATTCTGGGCCTATTGGTTCAATATAAACAGCAGCAGTACCGCCATCTAATTGGTTCTTTTTAAGTTTTCTTTCTAAGTCTTCTAAGTCATTAGGGAAGAATTCATTAGTATGTTTAAAGACAAAGTTAGGAATACCCTTTGCTTGAGTTCCCTTAGTTCCTGGAATTCTCATACCATAAGCAAGTTGATCAGACCAGCCATGATATGCGCCACCCATCTTTAAAACATTTTTCTTACCAGTTTTTAATCTAGCAATTCTTAGTGCACACATACATGCTTCAGTACCTGAGCCTAACATTCTAAATCTTTCTACACTTGGTACTAATTCACTAATCTTTTTTGCTAGTTTATATTCATATTCGTGGAATAATCCAGTTGATGGTCCACAAGTATTTAATAAATCTATTACAGCTTGTCTTACAACTGGGTCATTAGAGCCTATTATTGTTGGGCCACCTGCTTGTAGTAAGTCATAATACCAGTTACCATCTATATCATATAGTTTATTTCCTTCAGCTTTAGTTATTACTATAGGGAAAGGATAATTAAATGCTAAGTTATGTTGTACACCACCTGGGATAATCTTCTTAGCTTCTGTTATCATTTCCTTTGATTTAGGACATTTTGCTTCAAAATAGTTATCCACATAATCTTTTAACTTATCAGGTGAAATTGAATAAATTGGTTTTTTAGTCAATTCATCTAATTGTTTTGTTACTGCTGTTGCATCTAAATACTCATCAATCGCAAATCCATTGTATGCCATATTATAAACCTCCAATAATTGATATAAGTACCTTTATTTTATAACATATTGCCTTTATAGTGAATGTTACGATTTTATGTATTTTTAGGGAATATGATATTGCGAAAATATGAAAAAAGGCAGAATTTATACTACGATTTCATGTGCTACTTTTATTGATGAGTACATTTAAATAAATAAAAACGTTATTTTCGTGCAGAAATGATATAAAACATTTGTTAAAATCGTGCAAAAACTGCTCTAAAGATTTGTTAAAATCGTGCATAGATATTAAAATATAAGTATAAATAAAGGGGTTTTGCGATGTTTAAAAGAAAGATATATGATCAACTATTAGATTGGAAAAATAGATCAAATGGAGAGACTGCCATTTTAATAGAAGGGGCTAGGCGTATAGGCAAAAGTACTATAGTAGAAGAGTTTGCCAAAAATGAATATAAGGATTATATTCTTATTGATTTTTCTAATACTGATAGGGATATTTTAGATAATTTTGAAAATATTAATCATCTTGATACTTTCTTTAGAAATTTATTCTTATATGCTGAAAAAGTATTAACACCTAGACAAGGTCTTATTATCTTTGATGAAGTTCAATTCTTTCCAATCGCAAGACAGGCTATTAAGCATCTAGTTAAGGATGGAAGATTTGATTATATTGAAACTGGTTCTTTAATTTCAATAAATAAAAATGTTAAAGATATACTAATACCAAGTGAAGAAAAAATAATTCAGATGTATCCGATGGATTTTGAAGAATTCTTATGGGCAAATGATAATTATGTCTATGTTGATGCGATTAAACAATCTTTTGAAAATAAGGTACCACTTGGAAATGGAATTCATAACAGAATTATGAAGTCTTTTAGAACTTATATGGCTGTAGGTGGTATGCCAAAAGCTGTTGAAGCTTATGTTAATGGGGATGATTATTTAAAAATAGATAGTATTAAACAAGATATATTAAATCTATATTTTAGAGATCTAAAGAAGTTTGATGATGAAGATGGTGGTAAGGCTTCTTCAGTGCTCAAAGCATTACCTTCTGCTTTAACATGCAATAATTCTATCTTTAAACTTTCAAAAATATCTAAAAATGCTAGAAGCCGTGATTATATAACAACCTTCGATTTTTTAGAAGAATCAATGATTGTTAATAATTGTCACAACATAACAGATCCGGAAATAATAATGGAATTATATTGTGAGAAAGAAAAATTTAAAATGTATATGGGTGATACTGGATTACTTATTTCATTGATACTTAATGTTGAAAAGGGAAATGCAAATGCATTATATAAGGCTATGATATCTGATGATTTGAGTATTAATGAAGGAATAATATTTGAAAATATGGTTGCTCAAATGTTAAAAGCTAATAATCATCAATTGTATTTTCATGAATTCAAAACTAAGACATCTACAAAAAAATATGAAATTGATTTTTTATTAGTGAAAGGAAAAAGATTTGCGCCAGTTGAGGTTAAATCATCAGATTATAAATGTCATACATCTTTTGATTATTTTAAAGAAAAATATAAATTAAAATTAAAAGAAAAATATATCATTTATACAAAGGATTTAAACTATGTAGATGATATTATGTATATTCCTATTTATATGACAATGTGTTTGTAGTTGTTTAATAAATAAATGTTTATTAAAAACGAAAGAGCGTAGGAATTTCTACACTGTATATGATTTATTAGTAATTGATGATTTTTTAATTACTGAATTAAATGAAACGCAATGTTCCGATATATTTGAACTATTAGAATTAAGAAGCGAAAATCATTCAACAATTCTATCATCTCAATTCTTATCTAGTGTTTGGTATGAAGGACTTGGCTCTGGTGCTGTAGCTGATGCCATTATGGATAGAACCATTCATAACTCTTACATCATAAATATCAAAGGTAATAAATCAATGAGAGAAGTAACATTTAAAACAGAATAAGAAAAACACGCCCATCTTTAATCAGATGGGCAACTTTTTATA
>CAVDLK010000063.1:0-7259 GCA_963609745.1 Erysipelotrichaceae bacterium
ATATGTGTGTGTGCTTGTACATTGAGCCTACTTACAGGCTGTAGTTCAAACACAGATACATCTACAGAAGATGACAAAGTAGCTGATATTGTAGTATATGGTAAGATATATACTTCAAAAACTACTGGTGACTATGCGGAAGCTTTCGCAGTGAAGGATGACAAGTACATCTATGTTGGTGATGAGGAAGGAGTAGCAGAATATATCAAGGATGGCGTGACAGAAGTTATCGATAGACGTGATAATGGTCTAGTTATGTCAGGAGCTACTGAAGGCCATGGACATTATATTATGGCTTCGGAACTAGCAGTTTTAGATGATATTGTAGGTGGTTCTACAGCGGAAGAAATCATTGCCAACATGAAGGCTCATGTTGAAAAATATCCTGATAGAGAAGCTTACTTCGTTATGGGATGGGAAACAAGCGGCGCAATGAAAGAAAGTAGATATAGTTATAATATGCGCGAGAAGCTTGATGAGATATGCTCTGACAAGGTTATCTTTATGATGAACAATGTTGGCCACGGTGCATTTTTAAATAGTAAAGCAATTGAAGCAGCTGGCTATAATAAGGATACAGTCCTAGAAGGTGGAATATTCGCAAGAGATGAAAATGGAGAACTTTTAGGTTTTGTTGAGGATGTTGCTGTTAACTATGCATTGGAAAAAATTGTAACAGAATATGATCTTATCAGTGTAGAAGATGTTAGAAATGCAGCTAAAGTTGCTGCTGACAATCTTCATGCTTGTGGATTCACTAACTATTTAGATGCAGCTACCAATTTCTTTGGAAGCAATACCTATGAGGGTTTAAAACAAGAAGATGATGATGAAGGTTTGACTTTTAATATCATTACTGCTTATAAAATAGACCCTTATGCAGACATCGATGAGAGTGTTGCTACAGCAGCTGAATATATGAATAAATATAGTACAACTCATTTTAAAGCAAATAATGTTAAACTATTCGCAGATGGTGGTGCGGTAGAAGTTAAAACTGGTTGGATGTTAGAACCTTATGCTGATGGTACATATGGCAATCAAGTTTGGACTAAAGAACGTATGAATGAGATTGTTAAGAAAGCAAATGAACTTGGTTTATCAGTACATGTTCACTCTTCAGGCGACGCTGCTACAAAACAAACTGTAGAAGCCTTTATTAATGCGGAATCTACAGCTGCTGAGGGTGTGCTTAATGGTATAGGCCATTCTAGACAAATTACTGAGGAAGTAAAGGATTTGATGGCAGAACATAATATATACAGTGCTACCAATGTTAACTGGAGATATACATTAAAGACAGATACTAAGGAAGTTATCGAATCGCAACTTATGGATTACGATATCTATAATGCTGGCTATCCAATGAAATCTCTTCTTGATAGAGGAATTGTTATGACCTCAGCTACAGATTATCCAGCTACTGATGGTGCACCATATGATATGTGCAGCATTATCGAGATTGGTGTTAATGGATCTATCGAAGGTAAAGATTGTGGACGTATGCAAGAGGATGAATATCTAACTGTTGAAGAAATGATTGATGTATTTACAATTAATGGTGCTAAGCAATTTAGTTTTGCCGATGAAAGAGGTTCGATTGAGGTTGGTAAATATGCTGATTTTATCTTCCTTGATAAGGATATTACTACTTGTGAGTTAGATAAGATTCATGAGGCTAAGGTTGATTGTGTATATTTTGAAGGTAAGAAAGTATATTAATTAAATTATTAGTTTAATACTTTAAAGAAAATATATGAAAAAACAATTTAAATTTATTTTATTAGCATTAATCTTAATGCTAATTGTGATAACTGCTTGCACAAAAACGGATACATCCGATGATACGCAATCTTTAGAAAACACCAATCTTATTGGTGAGGTAATTGGAGATCATATTATTGAACTTCCCGTTATAACAGAGATTGACTATGAAGCAGGTCTTGCCAAGAGTAAGGCTCTGTTTGGAAATTTTGGTTGTTCCGCAATAGCAAAGACGCTTGCTGATGGTGATACAATTGTCGGTCGTTCTTTTGATCTTTACTATTGTGATAATCCTGCATATGTAATTCGTACTGATGTTGAAGGTTACTATAAAACTGTAGGTCTTGCCTATAATAACTTTGATGGTCATACATTTGATGATGTAAAAGAAAACGGCGTTACTCAAGATGAACTTAACACTTTACTTTTCTTTACAGAAGACATAATGAATGAGAAGGGGCTTTTTATCGAGGCTGATATGCGTGAGGGTCAACCAGAATATACTGGCATCGTAGCTTCTACTGGAACAAATCCTGACGCTGATGTAAGTATATCTTTCCCAGCTCTTGTTAGATATTTAGGTGAACGTTGTGCTAACGTTGATGAGGCTGTAGAACTTGCTTCTAATGTTAATGTCTATGGTATGATGAACGACCATTTAAATTGGTGCGGTGGTTATCTTATGGCAGATGCTTCAGGACACTTTGGTGTATTAGAACTTGTTGATAATAAACTTATATGGATTGATGGACAAAATTGCCAAACTAACTTTTATATCAATGATGAATATAAGGATAAGGCAACAATTGGCCCTGGTATTGGTAGATATGAGCTTTTAGAAAGCAAGATAGATGAAGTTGAAAATGAGGATGACATGTGTGAACTTATTAAGCTTGTAAGATATACACAGATAAGGGATCCTTACAATTGTCCTTTTGATCCAAGCACTGAGTTATGTGGGTATGGTGATAATTTCACACAATTTGGTGGTGAACTAACAGTTGAAATGTGTGAAAGCGGTGAGTATAAGGACGAACTTTATCAATATCTTGATGAACTTGGTAAGGTTGAAAATGTAAAACCTTTGCAACAACTAAGAGAAGAAAGTACTCAATGGCTTTCTGTATGGCAAACAATTGCCAACTGCAATAAGCAAACTCTTAAAGTCATATTTTATGAAGACGATAGCCTAACTTATGACTTTCCACTAATAGCTAATGAATAATAGTTTTTTAAAAATAAATGTTAAAAAATTCTTAAACTAATATCATAGTGTAAACTAAGGCCAAATTGTATTTTTGACCTTAGTATTATTTTGTTTAAAAAACATCTATGAGGAGAAAAACATATGATTAAAAAAGTTAATATATTCTTTATTATTTTCATACTTGTATTAACTCTTAGTGCTTGTGAAAACAATAAGACGAAGAAAGAGTATGCTGATGCAATCTATACAAATGGCTATATCTATACAGAAAATGAAAATGCAATGGAGGCTGAAGCATTTGCGGTAAAAGATGGCACTTTCATATATGTTGGAGATGCTGATAGTGAAACTCTTGAGTCCTTGAAAGGGGATTACACTAAGATTATTGATCTTGAGGGAAAAATGGTAACACCTAATTTGATTGATGCTCATACTCATCCTGCAACAGTTGCTGCTACAAGATGGTGCATTGACATTTCAGCAGAAACACCCGAGGAATATGTTGAAATCATTGGTGAATATTGTAAGCAACATAGTGTAGAAGAGTCGCCTTATATTCTATTTAAATCTTATCCTAGTGACATGTTTGGCAATGTTGGTCCAACAAAGCAATTACTTGATTCAGTAACAGACAGACCGGTTTTAATTACCGATTTTAACGATCACTCTGCATGGGTAAACACCAAGTGGCTTGAGACCTATGGTGCTTATGAAATGGATCCGGATGATGAAAGACTTACTGGATTTATCAGAACAGAAGACGGGGATTTTCAGGGTTGGATTAAGGAAATTACTTGGAGTGAAAATATGGATGCCTTCTATGAAAGGCTTGGTTGGAGGCCTCCGATAGATTGTGATACTGAACTTATGAGTTGGGTTACAGATGATCTTAAGAGTTGGGGCGTTACTGGGGCATTTGATGCATATCTTGAGTCAGAACAGCACATAGAGTCAATTCATCAAATGGATGTTGAGGGCAAACTGAATATGTATTATGATATGTCAGTTAAGATGAGCCGCTACGAAGATCTTGATGAGACAATAGAAACAATTAAGCGTTTAAATGAAAAATATGCAACAGATCATGTTAAGATGGATACTATTAAAATTTTCTATGATGGTACTAATGAACTTGGCAATAGTGCTCTTGTAGATGGAACTATTCAAGATCCAACTTATCATGGTTATCTAATTATGGATTATGAACAAACAAAAGACACTCTTAGAAAGGCCAATGCAAATGGTATTGATGTTCACTTCCATCTTGTTGGAGACCTTGCCTTCCGTTTGATTTGTGATGCAGTAGAAGAAATAAGCAATGAGGATGGACCACTTGATATACAGGTAGAAATGTGTCATTGTGAGTACATTAATCCTGCTGATAGATTGCGTCCTGCAGAACTTGGGATTATTGTTAACTGGACACCACAATGGAGTGGAGGATATTTTGGAGAAGCTGCCAGAGAATATCTTGGTGATGAACGCTTTGATGATATGTATCAATTTAATCCAACAATTGATAGTGGCGCCATTGTTACCTTTGGAAGTGATATCTATTCATGGAGTGAAGAATATCGTGCCAATCCTTATTTCGGTATGCAGACAGCTATGACTAGAGTAGACATAGACTTTCCTCTTGAAAGCAATAATGGCGTTAGACTTCCAGAGTCAGCAAAATTATCGCTTGAAGACCTCCTAAAAGGTTACACAATTAATGCAGCAAAGCAACTTCGCATAGATGATGTTACAGGTTCTATTGAAGTAGGTAAACGTGCTAACTTTAACATCTATTCTGAAAACTTGTTTGAAATCGATCCATTTGAATTCAAGGATGTTATGCCGGAAACTGTTGTTTTTGAAGGAAACGTAATAAGCGGTCAATCATATTAATATAAAATGTTGTAGAATTAATATACACTTGTTAGAACAAGTAAGTAAGATTATATGAATATTAATGAAATAACATTTGATAATTATTTAGATTTAGATAAAAAAGATCAAGAAGAAATATTAAGTAATCTTGATCTTTTAAAAGAGTTAGTTAAAAAGAATATCAATGAACATCGTTATCTTCATAGTTTGAGTGTTGCGAATCTATGTAAAGAATTAGCGTCTTATCATCAAGTTGACAAAAACAAGGCATATCTTGCAGGATTATTACATGATTGTTGTAAGTTTTATGGTGATGATGGCAAAAATAGATTAGAAGAATATTTAAAAAAATATGAACCGCAAAAATTAAATGGTATTGTTGGTGCATATCATTCTTGGGTGGCTTATTATTATTTAAAAGAGAAGATGAATTTTAAAGATGAGGAAATATTAAATGCAATATATAATCATACAATTTTAAATAGTAATGATGATTTAAGTTTAATATTATATATTGCTGATAAAAGAGAGCCATTAAGAGGCATTAATGATGATGTAATTGAGATTGCGAAAAATGATTTAATGAAAGCATATGAAATATTAAAAAAAGATGTAGAGAATTATATTAAGAGTAAAAATGAAAGATTTATTAACAACGGCCTATAAGGCAATGGAAGACAGACTTGCTAGTGACATTGTAGTGATTGACTTTAAAAATCAATCACCATTTGTTGATTATTTTATAATTGCTAGTGCTAGAAATCAAAGAATGGCTGCTTCAATTATCGATAATATTGAACAAGAAGTTACAAAGCAAGGATATGTAGTTAGAAGTAATAAGAATAATAAGGAAAGCAAATGGTATTTAATTGATTTAGATACTGTTGTATGTCATGTTTTTTATGATGATGCAAGAGAAAATTATAATTTAGAGGGATTATGGAAGGATTTGCCAATAGTAAAGATGTAGATAATTATTCTATATTAGCTAAATATTATGATGAACTCTTAATTGGTGATGAGACTTTTTCTGAATGGCTTGATTATATTGAAAAGGAACAATTTAAATCGGTATTAGAACTAGCTTCTGGAACTGGTGTTTTAGCTGGAATTTTAAAGAATAAGGGCTATGATATTATTGCTTCTGATATATCCGAAGATATGAAAAAGGCTGCAAGAGTTAATTATGATGGTGAATATTTAATTCTAAATATGATTGAATATCATTTAGATAAGAAATTTGATTTAATTCTTTGTATTTGTGATTCATTTAATTATTTAAATATTGATGAATTAGATAGTTTCTTTAAATGTGCTTATGAACATCTAAATGAAAATGGTAGATTGATATTTGATATGCATTCAGTTAAAAGATTAAAAGAATTTGAAGAGGAATATATTGAAGAGGGTTTTATTGATAATATTCCATATCAATGGAGCATTATGTCTGATATATATGATAAACAAATATATCAACATTTTACTTTCTATAATGATAATTTAATGATGCAAGAGCATCATAGTCAAAATGTTTTTGAAATTGATGAAGTATTAAATATAATGAATAAGTATTTTAAATGTGAAGTAATAGATGATTTTATTGAAGATGAAAAGGTATTGATGATAGGGAGAAAAGTAATATGATTGCGATTTTGTGTGCTATGAAACAAGAAAAAGATGCATTTGTATCTTTAATGAAGGATGTAAAAGTAGCTAAGTTAGAATCATTAATATATCATGGTGAAGAATTTGATAATGAATATTATGAAGGTAAATTAGCTGATAAAGATGTTGTTATATGTAGATGTGGTGTTGGTAAGGTATATGCCGCCATTTTAACAACCCTAATAATTAAAAAATTTAAACCTGAATTAGTAATCAATGTTGGTTGTGCTGGTTCATTAAATGAAAATATTCATGTTGGTGATGTAGTGGTCGCTAATAAAGTTGCAGACTGGGAAATGGATGTTCCAGGATGGACTAGATCAATTGATTCTAAGATTTTAGCTTTCAATTGTGACAATAAGTTTTCTCAACTAGTTAAAGATATAAAAATGGATTTTAATGTAAATTGTGGCTATGTTGTTTCAGGCGATGAATTTATCTATAAGAAATCACAAGTTAAAACAATAAAGAAATACTTCCCAGAAGCTTTATGTGGCGAGATGGAAGGCGCTTCTATTGCTTGTACATGTAATGCTTTTTCTGTAAATTGTGAAATTATTAGATCAATTTCTGATGAAACATTAGTAAATGGTAATTTTAAAGCATTTGAATTTAATCTTAATCTAGCATGCGATAATGCTGCTAAGTTATGTGAAGAAATAATTAAAAGATATTAAGATGAAAAAATGGTATAAAGAATCTTACTTTAATCGTAAGAATTGGTTATTAGAAAATTTTGATAAATTAAATT
>CAVDLK010000064.1:0-598 GCA_963609745.1 Erysipelotrichaceae bacterium
GTCCTAATAGAGATGGAAGCAAAGCCTATGGTGGTTGTATATTTTGTAGTAGTTTAGGAAGTGGTGATTCCAATATTGCCTTGCAAGAAGATTTATTAAATCAATATTATAAAAATAAAGAAGTTATGGATAGAAAATGGCCAAATCATTTATATATTCCCTATTTTCAATCCTTTTCTAATACCTATGGTCCTTTAGATAAAATAAAAAATATTATTGAACCATTTATTTCAATGGACGAGGTATGTGAAATCGCAATTGCTACTAGATGTGATTGTCTAGAAGAAGATACTATTGCTTATCTAAATGATATAAGTTCAATCAAACCTATATGGTTAGAACTTGGGCTACAAACCTCAAACGATAAGTGTGGCAAATTATTAAATAGACAATATGACTTTATTGACTTTAAAAATGCCATAAATAAATTATCTAAAACAAATATTAAAACCTGTGTTCATATCATGAATGGTCTACCATTCGAAACTAAAGATGATATGTTACAAACAGTTAAAGATATAAATCATCTACCATTTGATGCCATTAAAATACATATGTTACATGTAATTAAAAATACTAAATTAGGGCAAATGTATCA
>CAVDLK010000064.1:647-7058 GCA_963609745.1 Erysipelotrichaceae bacterium
TTGTTAAACAATTAGAATTATTAAAACCTGAAATTATTGTTCAAAGATTAACAGGTGATCCAATTAAAAAGGATTTATTATGTCCTGATTGGTTATTAAATAAAACTACTATCTTAAATGATATTGATAAATTAATGCGTAAATTAGATACCTATCAAGGAAGTAGATATGAATAATAATACTTTTATTCATAAATATATAAAGTCATTACTTAAAGTAGAAGATATCGCAATTGATATGACTTTAGGAAATGGTAATGATAGTGAATTATTATGTCAATATGTTAAGAAAGTATATGGCTTTGATATATCTATTAAAGCTATAGAAAACTCAAAACAAAGATTAAAAGATTACAATAATATTATTTATATTAATGATAACCATATCAATGTTGATAAATACGTAAAAGAAAAAGTAAAGTTAATTATCTTTAATCTTGGTTATTTGCCACATAGCGATGATACAAATATAACCAAGGCTGATGAAACATTGATTGCTTTTAAGAAATCTTATGAATTATTAGTAGAAAATGGTTATCTTATTATTACCTTTTATGTGGGACATAAGGGTGGTAAACAAGAGTACTATCTGTTAGATGACTATATAAAGAAAAATAAGTTTCTGATTTTAGAAACTTATCATCAAGATAAAATTAATTCACCTATTACTTATATTATTAAGAAAATTAATTAAGTACATCTATATAACTTCGATAATATGCAAGACTAGATGCTGAGTTCCATGTTAGATAACCATCATTAACTCCAGCATCATTTAATCCTTTAATTTGGTCTTCAATAAATTCTGGACCATAATATACATCATAAGCATCAGAACTTTGAGCCATTATCCAAGTACGACATTTCGCAGGATCATAGGTATTTTCTTGAGCATAAGAAGTTGCTTTACCCCAATAATACATTAAATCATAGACATCTACCCAAGGCTCTTCTATACCATAAGAATAAGCCGAGAAATGGTCAGGATATGGCATAGAACTTATGGCATCAACTGTATTAGATATAGCTGGCCAAAATTGACCATAATATGTTGACCAAGCTGAGAAAGAATATGCATCATCGCCACTAGTTTCACCAAATACATCGGCTGATACATATACTTGTTTATTATGTAAATATTCACAAGCATATCTTAAAAAATTAGTAACAGCTTCGCATCTAGATTCATCATAATTATTTTTTAAATCAACACCCTCAACATCTTCAGGGAATCTAACATAATCAAATTGTATTTCGTTAAAACCCATTTCATCTACTGCTTCACTTGCGAGTGCTAGATTATATTCCCACATCTTACGTGAATATACACTAGGCCAATTGACTGAGCCATAACTATATAACTCGCCATCATATGTTAATGCTTCGGATTCATTGTCATTGGCAAAGGCATCATCTTTAAAAGCGGTAATTCTGCCAATTAAATAAAAGCCTGCATCTTTTAATTTCTTAACATTTTCTTTATATGTATCATAATCATTAGGAATATTACTAATACTAGGAGCATATTCTAAGGCAATATCTGAGTTATATGCTAGTTGAGTATCAATATAACAATCCTTAATATCAACAACAAAAGCATTGATATTACACTGCAAAGCAATATCTATATAATCTTGAGCATTATTTATTGCCTCTGCATTAATATATAAGGCCTTAACTTTATCAGGCATCTTATTATTTTCAAAATTTAATTCTTCTTTAGGATAATATTCAATCTCGCTAGGATTACCACCCTCACCATAATAACAATCATCATATATTGAAGCATCTAGACCTGTTTCATAAAATTGCTTTGCGACATATTTACTAGAAATATATCCTAGATTATTTACTTCATAATAATCTACACTACCATCATCTAATAATTCATGATAATTACTAACAGTTACTTCCTCATTTTTATCCAGCCAAGCTGTTATCTTATAAGAATCATAAGCATTAGTTAAAACATGTGATCTTAAAGTATATAAAGTTGTCTCTAATACACAATCTCTTCTATCAGTTTTCAAATCACTTGCCAAACAATAATAAGTATTATCATTATAATCAAATTGATAATATTCATTGTTGTTTATCTTAACAGTTTTTCTTTTGATATTAACTAAAGTACCTCTAGCCAATTCAATACTTGTATCATCTTTACCATTCAATATCAAAGTATTATTATCGCTTGCTAGATAATAAGGTTCTGTTTGTTTATTTAATATATCCAAACATATAAAAGTTGCTGCACCTACAACAACAAATAACATTATAACTATAATTAATAAAATATTTGTTTTCTTACTTTTTCTTGCCATAAGACCATTCTAACATGAATGCCCATAATAAAAGGCCTGTGATAATCACAAGCCTTAAATTAATTAATAGGGAATACTTCCATTTCAATATCTGATAATGGATAAGTTGCACATGGATGAATCCAACCGAATTTTTTATCTGCCAATCTTCTTCCATCATGTCCTTCAGGAATATAAACATCACCCTTAATTAAACGAGAATGACACCAGCCACATTGACCAGATCTACAATCTGTTGTTACCTTAATACCTGCTTGTTCGATTGCACGCATTAAAGTAGATTCAGATTTACAAGTAAGCTCATGAGCTTCACCTCTTACCCAAACTTTTAACTTATATTCTTTATCTGCCTTATCTTTTGGATATTTTTCATCATTGGTAGGATTACCATATTCTCCAGCCAACTCTTGTCTAATTCTTCTTTTTGGAAGATTAAGTTTTACTAGTTCTGTTTCTAAGAATTTATACATAGCCTTAGGACCACAGATAAATACTGAATAATCATCTTTAGCATACTTTTTAATAAGTTCAGCATTTATAAAACCATGTTCAAAGCCATCTTTTTCCTCATCTGATAAAACATTAATTACTTTAACCTTACCATTAGAATCAGCTTCAGCCTTTTCTAATTCATCTTTTAACAAGATGTCTTCGTAAGTTCTAGAACCATATAAAATTGTTAAATTAAAGTCTTCAGTTTTACTAGCGATTGCTTTTGCCATAGCTAAGAATGGTGTAATACCAGAACCACCCGCAAGGGCAACAACGTTCTTAGCATCTCTTAATCTTTCATAATAGAATTGTCCTAAAGGACCAGAAAGTGTAACCTCACTACCTTGCTTCCAATTTTCTAAGATATAAGTTGAAGCATAACCATCTTTAATACCCTTAATGGTAATTTCATATGTTCCATTTAAAGCATCTTTAGGATTAGAACATAATGAATAAGGTCTAGTTAGAAAAGCTCCATTACCTGGTTCAACAGCTACTGATACATATTGGCCAGCTCTAAAATACGCTAATTTTTCTGTACCCTTATTTGGATTAGGACCTATTACATAAGTTTTTGCACCCTTGTGTTCAATTACTTTATTCACAATACCAAATTGAACAGATGGATGTAACTCTTGAGAAACAATATTAGGATTATAAATTGAAGTAGGAATACTATTATCACCCTTAGCTATTTGTTCATCTCTTGTTTTTACTTCATTTAAGAATGGACCAACGCCTAAACCCTTTAAAGCCTTAGAATCATAATTATATTTAGACATTTACTTACCCTCCTTCATATCTTGCAACATATAGCGTGCTTGTTCTCTACCTGACATATAAGCTTGAGAATAACCATCCATTTGTGTTCCATGACCACCAACAAATCTTAAACCCTTAATTGTATAGTCTTTCTTATGGCCTGATTGAACTCTAGGGAACATACCATCCCAAGTCTGTGGACGATAACCATAAACATCACCAAATGGTGTTCCTAAATATCTTGCCCAAGTCATTGGTGTTGCCACTACAATTTCTTCGATATGGTCTCTTATAGATTTACCAATATAATCTTCAAATTGTTTAATTGTTTCATCAGCAATCTTGTCTTTCATTTCAAAGTAGTTTTCAACATTAACTACCTTATCATTCCAAGCATCTTCCTTATAGAATCTAGCGAATTGGACAAAACATGTTCCCTCAGGGCTACAATCTGGAATTACTTCATTGATGATTGTTACACAATTTTGTTCATGAGTTTTTAAATCAACACTTGTATCATATTGAACTTTATTATCTCCAGTTGTTCTAAGGAAAGTATCATATGCCTTGAAACCTAATTCTTCGTATGGGATATCTAAAGCTAGATAAACAGTAATACAAGATGAAGCAAGTGCTCTAGCATTCATTAAACGCTTATCACGTTCTGGAACTTCTTTTGGATCAACCATTCTATCAAATACAACATGTGGCATTAAGTTAGAAATAACTCTATCACATTCTAGATATGTGCCATCCTTAAGTTCTACACCCTTAACTTCATTATTCTTAATATCAATCTTGCTGACTTCGCAGTTATACCAAATATCGCCACCATTTTTTCTAATTACATCATCAAATGCCATAGCAATCTCATGTGATCTATTCTTACAAATATAAGGTTTTCTAGTTAAGTAAGTATAAGTCATGAAAGCATAAACGGCAAAAGACATAAGTGTTGAATCAACACAAACATAATCCCAATAAGATTCAAGCATATGTCTAGCCTTATCAGGCATGCCTAATCTTCTAATACCTTCATCACAAGATAGTGGTACTAACTTCATTAAATCATGATACTTAAGCATCATTTCAATCTTTGCTAGACCTTCAGGTTCATTTTGATGTTTATCTAACCAATCAACACCATCACAAATCATTCTACCTAGTTCCATAAAATCACTTACTGACTTACGTGATCCAGGAACTTCTTCTTCCATCTTATCGATGAATTCCTTAACACCAGTTGGGAAAGTTGCATCATATTTTTCTTGAGGATTTAATGAAATAGTACGGAAAGCCTCATCAACTGCTACCCAGTCAACATCAAGTCCATACCAATCAAGCAATTTTCTCACTGCACCCGAATTTTCACCCTCTCCCATTTGACACATTTCATGAAGAGTAGCTTCAAATTCAAAACGTCCCCTAACAAAACTTGTTGAACAACCGCCAGGCAAATTATGTTTTTCAAGTACTAATACTTTTTTACCATTTTTTGCCAAAAAAGCAGCTGCGGAAAGGCCACCATTACCAGCCCCAACAACTATAACATCATATTTTTTGTTCATATAGTTTATCCTTTCTATCTCCAAAAAAATTATAAAACTTTCTTAATATACAGAAAAGCCCCCAATTTGGGGACCTTTCTTTTATTTTTAAGGGGATAAATATATCGATACATAATTATTATGGGGCATGTATCGGCAAGGCCTCACCACCTTGCATTTATAGAATATCAAAGTAGTGTGTACTTAATATGTAATATTTATGTGAAATTAAGTGATGAAATTTCTACTATAATTATTAATATGGTTAAGAAAATAATTATCATTGTAGCCACATTTATTATTGTTATAAGTACCTGCATTATTAATGCCACTATTTTTAATAACAAACAAATTCAAAGTAGACAAGTTGTCTTAAAATCAGAAAAAATAAATGAAGAAAGTGGTGAACTTTTAATTGCCTATTTTTCTGATTTACATTATGGAACATATATAGATAATGATTTTTTAGAAAAGATAATTATTAATATTAATGACTATAAACCAGATGCCATCATCTTTGGTGGCGATTTAGTTGATAGTATCAACGAAGAAAATAAAATATATCTAATAGATACTCTTAAAACATTAGATGCCAAATATGGTAAATATGCGATACTTGGCGAACAAGATAAAACAAACGAGGATGAAATAAGCAAAATATTAAAAGAAGCAAACTTTAAAATCATTAATGATACAAATACTACCATTAATATCAACAACGATAATAGCATCAACATAGTTGGTATAGACAATAATTTTGTCGAAGCCTTCCATGGTATAAATACCAATAATTACACTATTGTTGTAGGACACAAACCAGACTTATTTAAAGATGTTACTGATTATGATTTTGACTATATGCTTGCTGGACACTCACATGGTGGACAGATATATATACCATTAATAAATTACTTTTTTAGAAAAGAAGGCTGCCAAAAATATTATCGTGGTAAATACCAAAAAGATAATAAAACACTAGATATTACTAATGGCGTAGGTAGAACTGATAGTAATGCTAGATTCCTTGCGGATGCTGAAATCGTATTTTATCGTTTAGAATCAAAATAAATACAATTGTACAAACCTATCAAAATTGAATTCAGCTAAACTAACATCTCTTTTTAGAAATATTTTTTTATTAAAGTCATATACCCTATATTTCGCTAAATCTATATTTATAATCTTCTTTAATAAAACAAAGTTCTCTTCAAAAGATAATCTACTATCAAAGATAACTTCGTAGATATCATTACTTTTAATTAACCTAAATCTAATTAATAACTCATACAT
>CAVDLK010000065.1:0-7054 GCA_963609745.1 Erysipelotrichaceae bacterium
AAATTAATACTTTATTAAGAACACTTTAAAGAAAGGAGAAGCAGTTTTAACTATTGGGTTAACTGTGGATTAAATATGATAGAAGAAAGATTATTACAAGCCATAAATAAGGAACAACAAAGACAAGATGATCATATAGAACTTATTGCATCTGAAAACTTTACATCAAAGGCAGTTAGAGAATGTATGGGTTCTATATTAACTAATAAATATGCTGAAGGATATCCTGGTAAAAGATATTATGGAGGATGTCAATTTGTTGATGAAGTTGAAGATATTGCTAGAGACAATTTAAAAAGATTATTTAATGCGGAGCATGTTAATGTTCAACCTCATTCTGGTTCACAAGCCAATATGGGTGTATATATGGCAGTTTTAAAGCCTGGTGATACTGTTTTAGGTATGGATTTAGCAGCAGGTGGACATTTAACACATGGTGCTCCTGTATCTTTTTCTGGTCAACTATATAACTTTCATTCATATGGTGTAAATAAAGAAACAGAATTATTAGATTATGATGAATTAGATAGACTAGCAAGTGAGATTAAACCTAAACTAATTGTTGCTGGTGCTTCAGCATATCCACGCTTTTTTGATTTTAAAAGGTTGAGAGAGATTGCAGACAAAAATAATTGTTTATTAATGTTTGATATGGCTCATATCGCAGGACTAGTAGCAGCAGGAGTTCATCCTAGTCCTATACCATATTGTGATTTTGTGACTACAACAACTCATAAAACTCTAAGAGGTCCTAGAGGTGGTGCTATATTATGTAAGCAAGAATATGCAAAAGCTATAGATAAAGCAATATTCCCTGGTATACAAGGTGGACCTTTAATGCATGTTATTGCTGGTAAAGCTCAATGTTTTTATGAAGCTAGTACAGATGAGTTTAAGGAATATGCAAAGAATATTGTTTCAAATTGTAAAGTACTTGCTTCAACATTACAAGAAGAGGGCTTTAGAATTGTAACAGGTGGTACTGATAATCATTTATTATTAGTTGATATAAAAGGTTCAATTGGCATGAGTGGTAAGCAAGCGGAAACAATATTAGATGAAATAAATATTACTTGTAATAAAAACTCTATTCCATTTGACAGTGAAAAACCAAATGTAACATCTGGTATTAGACTTGGTACAGCTGCTATGACTACAAAAGGATTTAATGAAGATGATTTTGTTGAAGTTGCTAGAATTATCTCTTCCGTTTTAAAAAATCCAAGTGATGATAATAAAAAAGTATTAAAAGAAAAAGTAATAAATATGGCATTAAGCCATAAGGATGTTTTATAACTTATAGTTAGTAATTAAAAAGGATTGTTATTAATAAATGTAACAATCCTAATAAGAACTATATATTGTTTTCTAAGCGATACAGGGCTTCTAGGGCTACTTCGATTTCTTTTCTTTCGCCTATGGATGTTTTGCTTTCACCATTTACATATTCGGCAACACTATCAGCTGAATCTTGGCCATAGAGTACAACATTGTTTAATATGGAGGCACATCGGCATCCTCTAATTCTGCCAACTACAAATAGTCCTGCTGATTCAAAGTCAGCTCCTAGTACGCCAAGTTTATGCCATTTTTCTTCTTGCATGGCATTTTCATCATGATAGAAGGTTTCATGGGAATGAACTATGCCTGTATGATATTGATAGTTTAAATCCTTACATACCTGAATGATTTTAAATAATAAATCTGAGTTAGGACATGCCGGATAGATGGTATCAATATATGTTTTAGATACTCCATCATCTCTGATGGCTCCTTCAGCAATAATTAAATCACCTAAATCAATATTGTTTTGATATGCACCAGCAGAACCAACTCTAATCATTGTATGAACACCTAGATTGTGTAATTCTTCAACAGCTAAGGAAGCACTTGAACCGCCTACTCCTGTAGAAACAGCAATAATAGGAAGTCCTTTATATGTACCCTCTATGGATCTAAATTCTCTGTTATACATTAATTCTTTTGGATTATCTAAAAATTGTTTAATAACATCAATTCTTTTAGGATCTCCTGGCATTATGGCGTATTTAGCGTTTATCTTTTCTAATTGCAAATGAGCTTGTAACATGTTTTACCTCTTTTTAATTATGCTTTGGTTTTCTAACTAAAAGGCCAATTGCTGTTAAGATAATAAAGAATGTTGTGAAGTATATTGTTTGTTTTAATCCATAGGCATGATATGCACAATAGGACATAAATAATGAACAGATAATACTTAAAATAGAAAGGATATAACGATAGACAAAGCCAAAGTCTTTTTCTTTAAATATGATGTAAATAAATATTGGAATATATAGTAGATACATAATAACAATACAGATTTCATCAGCTTCCCATGCTAGTAACCAATCAGGACTATTTAATCCATTAAAGGCCAAAGGTCCTTGGAAGAATAGGGTTGTTGATTGGAAATACCAGAAACCAATGCACAACATACCTAGGATGCAACTTTTCAAAGGCATTCCGGTATCTTCATCTACTTTAGAGATTATATTAGGAGCAATTCCTTCTCCTCTTACAGCTAGGGCATAGAAGCATCTTAAAGAGCCCATAGTCATACCATTTGCTGTACCAAGACAAGAAATAATTATAAATACTAATACAATGTTTCCAGCGAAACTACCAAAAACATTGGTGAAGGCTATCTTAGGAAGATTATCGCCAGCGGCAATAATTTGCGCAGGAGTAAGAGTTGCGGACATGGATAAGATATAAGCACCATATAAAACAGTACAGAATATACCACCAACAATAAGGGCAAGTGGTAAATCTCTTTTAGGATTCTTTAATTCTTGGTTGATAGAGGTACAAGATATCCAACCTTCACAAGAAAAGGCGAAGGCACATACTGCGGCAAAGAAATCATTTGAAGACGTACCTATAGCATCACTAACTTGAAGTACTGATACGATATTGCCATTTCTTATACCAATAAATAAGCCAACTAGGGTCATAGAAATTAATGGTATTAATTTAATGATAGTGGTTGATATTTGAAACTTACCCGCAATTTTAGGTGAAAGCATATTGATAACGATTATGATTATCATAAATAATGCGCCTAAACCAGTTGCAGCTTGGCCATGCATTTCTAATCCTAATAACATGCAGAAGTATGATGCTGAAATATAACTTAGGGTTGCAGCAATAATTGGATAATAGAAGGTTGCAAGAAACCAACCAACCACGTAGGCATATTTAGGTCCTAATGTTGCTTCCGCATAATCTACTAAACCATTACATGATGCATATTTTCTACCCATTCTTGCGAATAAGCATGAACAAATAATGCATATTGAGCCTACAATCAATACCACAAAAATAGCATTAACCATATTGCCATTACATAGTTTTAATACCTTTACTGCCTTAAAAAAGATACCTGATCCTATAACTACACCAATTACCATAGATAGAGCAGTATAGAAGCCATATCTTTTTTCCATCTTGTTTCCTTTGTTTTCCATATAATCCCCTTAATTAATAAAGATAATCTTTATACAAGATTTTAATTAATGATATTAAATATTGAGATACTAATCAATGTCGGTATAAATAAATGTTATTATTTGATTATGACAAAGATAGATAAAAATAGAATATTAAAACTAGCAGATGATTTATTAAAACATCCAGAATTAGGTTATAAGGAATTTAAGACAAAACAATATTTAATAGATTATTTTAAAGAAATAGGTTTAAAGATAGAAAATGAATGTTTTGAAACAGCATTTTCAGTAAGTATTGGTAGTGGACATCCCCATATTGGTTTAATTGCGGAATTGGATGCTATACCAACTCTAGGTCATATTTATGCGAATAAGGATGATAATAATGCTGCTCATGCTTGTGGGCATTCATCGCAATGTGTATCAATGGCTGGTGTTATGTCTATGTTAAAGAATGAATCTTTTAAGGGCAAGG
Source organism: Erysipelotrichaceae bacterium (assembly GCA_963609745.1). Lineage (GTDB taxonomy): Bacteria > Bacillota_I > Bacilli_A > Erysipelotrichales > Erysipelotrichaceae > Colivicinus. Next base: position 3,946 of record CAVDLK010000065.1, read on the forward strand.
TTACATTATTTTTTACACCTGCTGAAGAATATACTGATATTCAATATAGGGAATCTTTAATTAAAGCTAAAAAGATTAAATATATTGGTGGCAAGATTAATATGCTTGAAAAGGGTATCTTTGATGATGTTGATATTGTCATTCATTTACATGCCATGGGAGAATCTGATAAGAAGTTTTCTGTAGGTTCTAGGCTTGCGGGATTTGTCTATAAAAAGATGATATTTAATGGTAAGGCTGCCCATGCTGCAATGGCACCTTATGCTGGAGTTAATGCTTTAAATATCTATGCCTTATTTAATGATGCTATGAATATGTTAAGAGAAACATATAAAGATGAGGATACAATTAGGGTTCATGGTTTTATATCTTTAGGTGGCCAGACTGTTAATTCAATACCAGAAAGAGTAATTTATGAATGTTATGTTCGTTCAGCTACTAATGCTGGTTTAATATCTACAGCTGAAAAGTTAGATAATGCTGCTAAGTGCTGTGCTAAAGCATTAGGCGGTACTTGTACGATTAAGACAAGTCCAGGTTACTTGCCATTGATACAAGATGATATGGTTAATGAAATTATTTATGATGAAATGTTAAAGATAGTAAGTAAGGATGAAATCGAAGTTAATAATGCTTCTATGGCTGCTGGAGATATAGGTGATATTTCAGTGTTTAAACCATGTGTTCAATTTGGTTATGGTGGTTTTAAAGGTGTTCCTCATAGTAAAGAATTTATGATTAAGGATGAGGAATTAGTATATTTTGATACTATGAAGATTACCTATAATACTATTATGCGATTACTAAATAATCCTGATTATGTTGAAAGGGTAGTTAAAAACTTTAAACCTAGGATGACTAGGGATGAATATTTAAAAATTATAAATAAAAAGTAGGAATTCCTACTTTTCGTTATTTCTTAGTTCGCCAAGTTTTCCACCTGGGTGCCACTTTACATATTGTTTAGGATCAACATCAGCATCAGATTGAAGTACAACTGATAAAGCTTGTAGATTGATTAATTCTGAAAGAATAGAATTACGTGGAGCTCTATTTAATGGTCCACCTTCATTATCAACATGGGCTGTTAAATGAACACTGCTGTTTTTAGCTAACCAAGAATTTGGATTACCAGAAACACCAATAACAATACATTCATTATTTAAGATAGCATTAACTGTTACTTTCATTTCTTGTGTTTCACCACTATTAGAGATGAAGATAACAACATCACCTTTTACAAGTTGGCCACAACTGCCATGAACTGCTTCTGTACCATGTAAGAAGTAAGTAGGTGTACCAGTGCTGCTCATTAAACTAGCGATATAGCCAGCAATATGTCCGGGTTTACCAATACCAGAAACATGAACACGATTATTATTCCTTTTAGCATTCTTAATAATCTCTGCTGCCTTATCAATGGCTTGCACATCTAAATTATTTAAGGAATTTTCTACTTCTTGTTTTGTTGTATTAATAAAATTTTGTAATGCTTGATTATCTTTGTTATTCATATTATTTCAACCTTTCTAAATTTGGCAATGTTTCATTTCTTGAAGTCATAAAATTGATTACTTCATTAAGTGTTGGAAGGGATGGCATAGCACCAAACTTACATACTGTTAATGCTGCAACATAATTGGCAAATTTTAAAACTTCGTTCATATTTAAACCTGCGCATATACTTCCACAGAAGCCACCAACAAAGGAATCACCTGCAGCGGTAGGATCTAGAACATTCAATCCTTGAATGCATGGATGATAGAAGAATCCTTCATCATTTAATACAGCAGCACCTGAACCACCAAGAGTTATCAAAGCATTTTTAACACCTTTTTCTCTTAAAGCTATACAAGCTTTTTTAACACTATCCATATTTATAATTCCATCATCATATGTTATCTCTACACCTGTGATGTCCTTAGCTTCATGTTCGTTTGGTGAAATATATGTTAAGTGACTCAATAATTCATCAGAAAGTGGAGCACTTGGAGCACTATTCAACATAACTGGAACATTTGCTTCATAAGCATACTTGGCAACTATTTCATTAATTTCCATGGGAATCTCTAGTTGTAAAACAACCATATCATAGTTTTTAATATCTTGTTTTAAGAAAGCAATTTCTTCAGGTTTAATAGTCATATTAGAACCTTGAATAATTAATATTCTATTTTTGGTATCTTTGCCTTCGCTTTCTTCAAGAATTATAGAAGCAACTTGAGTTGGTACATTTTCATCGAATAACATCTGTTCGTGTTTAACACCAGCTTCTCCAATAGTTTTTAACAATTCCTCACCATTTGAATCTTTGCCAAGTTTTCCAATCATTGTGGTATCAACTCCAAGACGAGCTAATTGAACAGCTTGGTTAGCACCTTTTCCTCCAGGGGCTGTTTTAAATGCCTTACCGATAATAGTTTCACCTTCTTTAGGAAACTTATTGGTTGAGAATGTATAATCCATTCCCAAACTTCCAACAACTAATATTTTTGGTTTTTTCATGAATTCTCCTTTTGTTTTCTACATAAGAAATAAATAATAAGACCAGATAGTATTAAACAAATACCTAATATCACCATTAATATTTTATAAGAATATATTTCAATAATTAAACCATAAAGTTTTGATAATAAATTAGAGATGCCAATGGCAAGTACAAAGATAGATGAAGATGATGATTGTCTTGAAGGAAAACAATCAGTGACAATAATCATATATGTTGGCACAAGTCCACCTTGAAAAAAACCTGTTAAGATTAAAAATATACTATAAATAAAATTATCTTTTGATAAGATTGCCATTAAAAGACTTATTCCCGCAAGTAGGGCACAGATGAAATAATATTTATAATTTTTAGTTTTATTTAAGATATATGATGATAAAAGACGCATTACAAGTGCTCCAGCAAAAAAGGATGTTATGATAATGCTTGAATAGCTATTCGATAGATTTAAAACACTAAGGTTATAGTCGGCAGCCCAAGATTGAAAACCTGTTTGAAATATGGCAAATAATAAAGCAGCTAATAAAAGAAACCATGCTTTTGATGTTTTAAATATTTCATAAGGATCATTTATTTTTTTATCAATTTTAGTACTTAGATTTT
>CAVDLK010000066.1:0-3142 GCA_963609745.1 Erysipelotrichaceae bacterium
TTGATATACAAGCAATCAAAATAATTATTAAAGCATAATTAATAATTACCTTATAATCGCTTATATTTAAAATCATTGCATCAATTGCCTTACCTGAATATATTGGTATCAACAATTGTACTAGTACCACAATTAAAGAACATATTAAACTGATTACAATACTTCCTATATAAGGCTTTAGATAATGAAGCACACGCTTAAAATTATTCATTTTCTTCCCCCTTTTGATATTGTGAATCATATATTTCTTTATAAACAGCACAAGTATTTAATAAATCATTATGCTTTCCTAAACCAACAATTCTTCCATCTTCTAAAACAACAATTTGATCAGCATCCTGAATAGAATTTGTTCTTTGAGAAACAATAATTGTCGTCATATCTAATTGTTTTAAACCACTTCTTAATTGATAATCTGTTGCATAATCTAAAGCAGAACTAGAATCATCTAATATTAAAATAGCAGGCTTAGATAATAAAGCACGAGCAATCGTTAAACGTTGCTTTTGACCACCAGAAAAGTTTCTTCCTTGTTGTTCTACAACACTATCTAAACCCTTCTTTTCCACAAAGTCATAAGCTCTCGCAATCTTACATGCTTCAAATATATCTTCATCCTTAACATCTTTTAAATCCATTGTTAAATTAGTGCGGATAGTGCCAGAAATTAGTTGAGCTTTTTGTGGCACTACTGCAATATTCTTGTATAAATCTTCTTTACTATATTTCTTAATATCCCTACCAAATAAATATACTTCACCCTTACTAGCATCATACATTCTAGCGATTAAAGATATAAGTGTAGACTTACCAGAACCAGTAGAACCAATAATACCAATTGTTTCCTTATTTTTAATTGTTAGATTTATATCCTCTAAAGATTCTAAATCACTACTAGGATATTTAAAGGAAACCTTATCAAATATAACAGCATTATCACTATTTCTATCAATCTTTTCCTCACCATATTCCATTGAAGGTTTTAAAGCCAATACATCCTCAACTCTTTCAATACTAGCGATTGATTTAGAAATACTTATAATTAAATTCGCAAGTTTTACTAATTCAACTAATATTTGAGACATATAGTTAACTAAAGCAATTACTTGAGTATTAATTAATAAAGAACTACTAACTTGTTTAGAACCTAAATAAAGAATTAAAACAATACTTAAATTAACTAATACATAAGTTAATGGATTAAGTAAAGCAGAAATACGGCCAACATTTAATTGACCCTTTACCAATACATCATTAGCATTCTTAAAGTCTCTTATTTCATTTTCTTGGTTATTAAAAGCTCTAATAACTCTAACACCACTTAAATTTTCTTTCGCAATGGTAGTTAAAGATTCTAAATTACTTTGATTCTTCTTATTCAAAGGATTAGATAGTCTCATAACAACAACGACAACTATAGTTAATAAGATAATTAATCCTAAAAAGATCATTGATAATTTTAAATTTATTCTCATTGCCATAATAAAACAACCAATGACAATAAAAGGACTTCTTAAAAATAATCTTAAAAATAGATTGATACCATTTTGAATCATCAATGTATCACTTGTTAGATAAGTGATTATTTTAGATGTTCCTAATTTATCTAAATCTTCATAACTTAATTTATTGATATGAGAAAATAATTCCTTATTTAGATAACTAGAAGTACTAGTTGCCACCTTAGCTGAATAATATTGAGCAACCACACAACATAATAATCCAATAATAGCCATCACTATCAATTGAATAAAGGCCTCAATTACTATTTTTTTATCGCCATTAGAAACACCTTGAAGCATATAAACAACTACAAGAGGAACTAATAAATCAAAGCAAGCCTCTAACATTTTAAATAGAGGCGCTAATATACTCTCTTTAGGATATTTTTTTAAATAAGTAAATAATCTTTTCATATAAATATTATTTAACAGCAATAGCCTCTATCTCTACTAATGCACCTTTTGGTAAGGCTGCAACTTCAAAAGCAGCTCTAGCAGGACAAGCATCTTTAAAGAATGCAGCATATATCTCATTCATATCCGCAAAATCAGAAATATGTTGTAGTAATACTGTTGTCTTAACAATATTATTCATACTCAAACCAGCAGCTTCTAATATATATTTAATATTTGTAAGTGATTGATATGTTTGATTCTTTATACCCTCAGGCATAGTACCACTATTTTTATCTACAGGAAGTTGGCCAGAAACAAATACTAAATTATCTGTTTCAATAGCTTGTGAATATGGTCCAATTGCATCTGGAGCATTATTTGAATTAATAACATTTTTAATCATATTTTTTCCTCATTTCTTATTTGTTTTACAACAACATTATTATACTTTATTAAGCAAGATGATATTATATAGAAAACTATAAAGGAGATAGCAATGAATTTCTATAAAGATCACTTAGAGACTATGCTTAGAAAAACTGCAAGCGTTATGGAACAAAGCAAACATATGCAAGATATTCTATATGGTAGAGTCCCACAAGAACGATTTGTATTCCAAATCAAACAAAATTATCAATATTTGATGGATTATTTAAGAACTTGGTCAACTGCGCTAGCAAAATGTGAAGACTATAAACAAATGTCTGATTTATTAGTAATTATCAATGATATATATAAAGGAATTGAATATAACCGCGAATATTGGGCACCAAAAATTGGTTTATCAATCGATGAGATGGATGCCACAATTGAAGCTGAAGGAAAAAGAAGTTATACAGCCTTTCAATCTATGATTGCTCATACAGGAACACTTGCCGAACTAGTATGTGCTGTATTCCCTTGTGGCATAATGTATAAATATTTTGGTGAAGACTTATTACCACAATGTAAACTTCCAGAAGATAATCTATATTATCAATGGATTGCTTATTATGCTACAGATCATTACAAACAAGAAGCAGCAAATAAAGAAGCAATGATTAATAAATATTGTGCCAATAAAACAGAAAGAGAAATCGCTAAATTATTAGAAATAACCGCTATTTCATGCAACTATGAAATATTACAATTTGATAATCTATATTACAAAATGCAAACATGGCCATTAGAAGAAATATTCCCTAAAAAGTTTACTACATACAAAGATTAAAACTTTTTAAAGAAATTAGCACTCACCCCTTGAC
>CAVDLK010000066.1:3152-7028 GCA_963609745.1 Erysipelotrichaceae bacterium
CCCCTTGACAGTGCTAATAAATAAGACTATAACATAATTGTAAAGGAAATAGGCAAAAGTGATAACTTGAACCCGTTCCCCTTATAAACATAGTTACTTATATAAATATAAGAACAATGATTATTAAAAGGAGGAAATTTACTATGTTACCAAGATTATTTACAGATTCTATTTTCGATGATTTATTTGATGATTTTAACGATTTCAACAATGTTGACCATAAGTTATATGGCAAGCATGCCAACAAAGAAATGTTAACTAATGTAAAGGAACATGAAGACCATTATGATGTAGAAATTGATCTTCCAGGATTTAAGAAAGAAGAAATTAATATTGAGTTGAATAATGGTTATCTAACTGTTTCAGCTGCTAAGGGAATTGAAGAAAATAACAATAACTCTCATGGCAAACTAATCAGACAAGAAAAATATTATGGTTCTATGTCTCGTAGTTTCTATATCGGTGAAAACATTGAAGCTAAAGATATTAGTGCTAAACATGAAAATGGTGTTCTAATTATCTCTGTTCCAAAAGTTGATGAAACAAAACAAATCGAAAGTAATCATATAATGATTGAATAAACTAATTCATTAAATAGAAATATAGTATCTAATTAAGGCTAGCCGAAATGGTTAGTCTTTTTTCATATATGCATGAAAAAAGGGAGCTCATCATGAACTCCCTTTTTAATCTTTAGTATTTTCCTACTATTTAGAAACGATACCTAGAGCACCTAATGCGAATGTTAATACGATTAGGATTAAGATAACTTTAAGTGCAGGGATACCTTTAGATTTGATTAACCAGTAGCATAGTGCAACTAATGCGATTGGAACAATCTTTGGTAATGAAGCATCTAAAGTAGATTGGATATTGAAATAGTTAGGTTCACCATTTAAGTCAGTACCGATTTGTAATGGCTTGAATTGAATACTAATCATTGATGGAACGAAACCACCAAGAACAGTCATACCTAAGATAGAAGCAGCAGTTTGAAGTTTTGTTAATGTGCCAGAACCAGCAACATCATTGATAACTTCAGCGCCCTTCTTGTAACCATAGTTGAATAGAGGCCACTTAGCGAAGAAAGTAATTAGAGTTGGAAGCATTACGAATAAGCAAGCCAACCAGTTACCATCATTAGCCATACCAGCAGCGATGATCCAGAATGGTGGACGTAGTAATACAGAAGAAATAGTATCACCAATAGCAGCTAAAGGACCCATTAATGCAGATTTTAATGAATCTGACATATCCTTTTCATAGCTTTCTTCTAGAGCTACACAAGCACCGAACTCAAGAGCTGAAGCAAATGGGTTAGTGTTGAAGAATTGTGCATGTCTCTCTAATTCTCTACAACGTTCAGCTTCGTCATCATATAATTCCTTAACAACAGGAACCATAGCATAACCCCAACCAGAACCTTGCATCTTTTCATAATTCCAGCACCATTGAAGTACTAGATTATGTCTTAAACAAGCACTCGATAAAGCCTTTGCAGACAACTTTTTATTAGTTTGAGCCATTATTGAGCACCTCCCTCAATTACATTCATGAATAATGCACCAAGTGCTAAACCAACAAGAGCTAAGCAGATAGTGTTTGCGCCTAAGAATGCATAAGCAGCATAACCAATGATTAAGAATGGCCAATACTTCTTAATATCCATATAAGAAATTAGAAGTGCGAAACCAACTGCTGGTAATGCGCCACCAACGATTGCTAAACCATTAGCAATCCATTGAATAGATGTTGCGAATTCAGTCAAAACTGCAATCTGATCTAGTAAAACAAAACCGATTGCTACAGGGATAGCTCTAGTTAAAGTCCATGGAGTTAGACCCATGATAGTCCAGAACTCAAATCCACTGATAGAATTTTTAGCTAAAGAACCTTCAGCTAAGTGTTGGAAAGCAGTAGTAGTTGCTCTTCCAAGAATGTCCATTTCAGACATTAAAGTTGCGATACCAGTAGCTACTAAGATACCAGCATCAAATGTTTGACCTTTAGCTACTAGTGCAGCGCCGAATGCAGCGCCAACAGTGTAGTCAGGAATTGTAGCACCACCGTAAGTATAGAAGCCTAGGTTCATTAATAGACATGAAGCACCAACTTCGAAACCAGCTTGTACATTGCCACATAGAGCACCAGCTACGATACCAGAGAATAACATATTATTTAGAGCTAGACCTGATAAAGAAGCAACTGTACCAAAACCGATCCATAAACCTACGATAATACCAATAACTAAATTGCTCATAAGTTTTTATCTCCTTTGTATCTCAATTATAGAATGAATGCGCTTACATTGCAAGCAATTGTCACATATTTTCACATTATTTTGTTCTTTAAAAAACGTTATAAAATAAGGCTAATTTCAAAATTATTAAATTCTAATAAAAAAAATATTTTTAAAATAACGCAAAATATGTGTTAAAGAAAAGACCATTTCTGGCCTTAATATCTTATATTTCCTTTAACATCTTTTTAATCATCAATTTTGTATCTCTAGTTGTAGTATCAATAAACATTTCATAAGTAATATATTTAAAATCTACTGGCAATATATATGGCCCATAGCCATTAGAATAAGATAATAAATATTCCTTATCTAAATCTAATTCATTTAAATATTCCGAGAATATTTCATTAGGAAAGAATATAAGTTTCACACAACCTAAATCCCAACTACTTAATATTTGTGATGCAAGTGGCATACCTAAAAATTGCTTGGTTTGTGCTAACTTCTGTCTCATCTGTTGACCAATCTCAATGGTTTCCATTTCTCTTGGACTTAAATCAGACCTAACCTTAGACATATCAATTGGAGTAAATTCGTGTTCATATACCATTTCCTCTTCCTTATATATAAGAGTTAATGGTTTTTTCTCTACCTCTATCTTCATTAATTTATCTACTTCTAGATATAACTTCTCAGCTAGTTCAACCATAGATTCATAGTCTTGACCACTTCTTGTAAATCTTGAAGAAATATCACCTGATGCACCCAAAGAAATAGTATTATCACCATCTGTGCTATGATTTTTTTCTAATAAACTTAAAACATAACCAGGATATTCAGCTGAGAAAAATGGTGAATTAGCTGCCAATATTGTTGGATGACAATTATTAATAACCCAATTTAATAATGGTTTATCGCCACTATAAAATCTAATTAATACTAAAAATTCATTATCTGTTTCATATCCTGAAATTCTAGAATAACCCACAACATTACATTTAATTCTTTGATATGTTGTCTTAACCTCACCTACCTGCTCATATTCCATGTCTACAATACCATCTTCAAGTATCGGAAGTAACCAATCAACATAATTTTCATCCCTAACATTATTGGCATAATGGGTATGAGTTGTAGAAGTAATTAAATGAATATTTTGATTATTTAATCTTTTTCTAATTCTATCCTGTAATAAATTTCTATACTCCACAGTAAAAGCTAATAAATCCATTGATAAATGTATCAACCAATTTTTATCATCCCTAAAAGAAAATACTCTAGCATATAAATGATCCTTAAATACATCTAATTTAGTAGTTTGACAAGAATGACCACATTGAGTTGTTGGAAAAGGTGCCTCAATATTTATTTTTTTAAAACTATATTTCATTCTTCTTCACTATCCTCACTAAGTGCTTTTCTCGCTTCATATTCTTCTTGCTTCTTTTTCATTGATTCCTTAAAAGTTTCAACTACTAAACCACGATTATAATAAACATTCAAATACTTAATATTCTTTATTTTCTTTTCATAATTTAAAATTAAATCCTTATTAGACTCAAAAGCACCAACCAACATATTAGGAATAACAAAAATACAATCAGGCTTATTAGGATCATAAGTTACATATACAT
>CAVDLK010000067.1:0-7020 GCA_963609745.1 Erysipelotrichaceae bacterium
ACCAATCCGTGCCACTGTTTCCCGGTTGAATCAACAGCGCCATCCGGTGTGACATGATACCAAGATCCTGTCTGATAGTCTGCACTCAATTCTTTCATCTCAGCGTCGTCTGCGATTTTATTGGTGACAACCTTTAGGGCAACAACCGTAGCAGCAACTGCAACCACCAGCACAATCAATATAACTTTACCAATCCGGAATTTTTTCTTTTCCTTTGCCATAATAGTAGCCTTCCTCCAATCTTTCCTCTTGACAATTTATCATCTCGCTATTGACGTGTCAATCGTCTCAACGGAAACTGTTAAAAACCAGATTTTCACCTGATTTCATGCGTAATTACTAGTATATAAATGGTTTCAAAAAATAATAGAGTATAATTAATTTATGATTTATAACAACATTTTAGAAACAGTAGGAAATACTCCTGTTATTAAATTAAATAAAATAGTGCCAGGGGATTGTGCTGATATTTTAGTTAAATTTGAAGGTTTAAATGCTGGTGGTTCTATTAAAACTCGTACAGCTTTACGTATGATTGAAAAGGCTGAAGAAGATGGCTTATTAAATGCGAATTCTGTTATAGTTGAACCAACTAGTGGTAATCAAGGTATTGGTCTAGCACTTGTAGGTGCTGTTAAAGGTTATAAGGTTAGAATCATTATGCCTGATTCTGTAAGTATTGAAAGAAGGAAATTAATTACCCATTATGGGGCTGAATTAATATTAATCCATGATGATGGAGATATTGGTGAATGTATCAGAAAATGTATTAAAATGGCTCAAGATATGATGAGACAAGATAAGAATATCTTTTTGCCACAACAATTTGATAATGAAGAAAACTTAAATGCCCATTTATATCAAACAGGAAAAGAAATAATTGATGCAGTAGGCAAAAATATCGATGGCTTTTGTAGTGGTATAGGAACTGGTGGCACAATAAGTGGCATTGGTAAAGCTTTAAAGGATGCTAATCCTAATATTGAAATATGGGCCTTAGAACCAGAAAATGCTGCTATATTATCTCATAAAAAGGTTACATCGCACTTACAGATGGGAATTGGTGATGGTTTAATACCACCTATTCTTAATCAAGAAATATATGATGATATATTAATAGTTAGTGATGAAAATGCTATAGATACCGCTAGAAAACTAGCATATTTAGAAGGAATAAATTGCGGTATTAGTTCTGGCACAAATGTATATGGTGCTATACAATTGGCAAAGAAATTAGGCAAAGGTAAAACCGTTGTTACTATCCTTGCTGATACAGGCGAAAGATATATATCTACGCCCTTATATAGGTGAATTTATGAAAAGATTAGAAACTAGACCAATTAATGTTGGTGGTGTACAAATTGGTGGCCAAAATAAGGTCATCATTCAATCAATGACCAACACTAAAACAAAAGATGTTGATGCAACAGTTAAACAAATTCTTGAATTAGAAGATGTAGGATGTGAAGTTATTAGAGTTGCCATATTAGACTTGCAAGATGCTAAGGCAATAAAAGAAATTAAAAAGCAGATACATATACCACTAGTATCTGATATTCATTTCAATGCTGATTTTGCGATTGAAGCAATTAAATCAGGAACAGATAAGATACGTCTAAATCCCGGTAATATTGAAGATGAAAATAAGATTAAAGAAGTAGTTAATTTATGTAAAGAATATAAAGTTCCTATTCGTATTGGTATAAATGGTGGTTCTTTAAATAAGAAGTATAAACATAGTATTGAGGCTTTTATTGAATCAGCTAAGGATCATTTAAGAATCTTAGAAGCTATGGATTTTCATGATATCTGTCTATCATTTAAATCATCTGATCCAATTGAATGTATAGAAGTATATAAATTAGCCGCTAAAACATTCCCATATCCCCTACACTTAGGAGTTACCGAAGCTGGTGGTTTATTAGATAGTGCTATTAAATCTTCTTTAGCCTTAGGAAATCTATTACTAGATGGAATTGGTGATACAATCAGAATCTCTATATCTGATAATCCTGTTGAAGAAGTTAAAGTTGCCAAAAAGTTATTAAGAACTGTTAATTTAAAAAATGATGTACCAAATCTTATATCTTGCCCAACTTGTGGCAGAATTCAATATGATATGTTACCAATTGTTAAGCAGATGGAAGAATATCTACAAACAATCAATAAAAACATCACTATCGCAATTATGGGCTGTCCTGTAAATGGTCCAACTGAAGCAAGTAGAGCTGATATTGGTATAGCTGGAGCTAAGGATAGTGCTATATTATTTAAAAAAGGAAAGATTATTAAAACCATTCCTCAAGATAAAATTATTACTGTTTTAAAAGAAGAAATAGAAAACTATTAAGGAGTCATACGACTCCTTTACTTTGAATTTCTAACTTAGTTATCCTTCTTCTATATAGGCAACATAGGATAGGAATAATATAAGGAAGAAAGATGAGACTAATCATTATATATAAACTTTTTTTGGTAAACAGAGTATATAAGACATCGGGCAAAATGACAACTATTATTGAAAGGACAGCCATACCAAAAATCATAAATAATAAATAAGGATAGAGAAATTTAGACTTAAATAGATATAAATATTCTTGAGTTAAAAAGCAATTCGCTAAAACAAGAAGAATAAAGATATTAAAATTTGGAAAATAATATGATATATTGCTTTTATTTAACATTAATAATAAAAGGAAATAACACATAAAGCATAAGCAACCACAACGCCACACATTAATTGCTTTCCTTGTTGATAATAGAATTATAGAAGCAACAATAATCATTATCAATGATAATAAGTTATATCCACTAATAAATAAACACCACGCAAGTATCATAAGCCAGTAATTGTAAGTCAATTTCATATTCATCTTTCTTACCTCCTGACTCTAATATATACCAGAATTAAAAAAATGATGTCCAATTATTTGGACACCTTTTATTCTCTACTTTTTGCCTCTAAAACTATTGATACACCACTTGATGTACCAAATCTAGTAGCACCAGCATTATAGAATTCTAATAACTGATCAAGTGTTTTAATACCACCTGCTGCTTTAATTTCTATTTCATCCTTAACAATAGATTTAATTAATTTAACATCTTCAATTGTCGCAATAGATTCAAAACCAGTAGATGTTTTTAAGAAATCTGGTTTATATTTTAAAGATAATTCACATAATTTAGTTAATTCATCTTTATTTAAATAATTACATTCAAGTATTGCTTTAATAGGAACATTATAACTATGACATAAATTAACCATTTGTTTCATTTCGGATTCAAAATATTCATAATTACCATTTTTAACTTCACCAACATTTATTACATAATCAATCTCACTGGCCCCATTAACAATAGCTTGTTTAGTTTCAAATAATTTTGTTTCAATAGTACTTTGTCCTAAAGGAAAACCAATAGCTGCTGATATTAAAGTATTAGTTCCCTTTAAATGTTCAGCACAAAATTTAGATTGACATGAATTAACAGCGATTGTATGAAAATCGTATTCAATACATTCATTGATTGTTTTCATCATCTTTTCATTAGTAACATCTCTTTTTAAGTTTGTATGATCAATCATACGCGCAATATCATGACTATTCATTAAATAAACTCTCCCTTTACAAATACTTTCTTTATATTTATATCATCATCCATAATAATCATATCAGCATATTTTCCCTTTGTTAGAGTTCCAAATTGAGAATCTAAACCATAAAACTTAAAAGCATTTAAACTAGAATATAACAATAAATCCGTATATTTAGCACCTAATTCATATAACACTTTCATTTCATCATTAATAGAAACAACACTTCCCGCAAAATGATTATCATGGGTTTTAAATACTGTTCCCTTTTTCGTACATGGCTTAGATAAGAAGATATATTCACCATCTTCTAGGCCTCTAGCAGTACTAGAATCAGAGACAAGCATAATTTTATTTCTATCGATATTATTGATACATAATTTTAAAACATCTCTTGTTATGTGATTTCCATCAGCAATAAGTTCAATATTGTAGCCAAGGTTCATAAATGCCGCATTAACTAAAGTGACATCACGATGATGTAAACCCCTCATGGCATTAAATAGATGTGTAAAGCCATCAACATTTTCATCTAAATCTTTTAAACAAGCATCAGAATGACCACACATTACTCTTACATTATTATCATGTAAGTATTTACCAATCTGTTTAGCACCATCTAATTCGTATGCAATAGTAACCTGTTTTAATAATTTAGAATTATTAATGATTTCTTCCATTATTTTAATATCAGGATCAATTAATTTTTCTGGTGTGGCAACACCTAAATGCTTTTTACTTAAAAATGGTCCTTCTAAATGAAGCCCTTCAAAGCGACAATATGGGCCACTATAATCTTCTAATAGAGTAAATCTAGGTAAATAATCTTCAGGCTTTAAGTCATATGATAAAGATGTAATAAAAGAAGTAGTTCCTGACTTAGCGAATAAATAGGATGCTTTATCCATTTCATCCTTACTTGCCTTATCAAAATCAATACCCAATATACCATGGGTGTGGGTATCGAATGAACCAGGCATAACCACACTGCCTTTTAAATCAATTACTTTGTAATCATCAAACGATTCATTAATTTTATTAGATTGATAATATACTTCTTTAATTCTTTCACCATCTATTAATATGGCTCCATCCATATATTCATTGTTACCATCTATAACAAGATGACCATGTTTTAATAAGTATTTCATAATATTAATATAACAAATTCTCAAAAAATATAGTAATTTGTACTTTTTATTGTACAATATATGTATTATATACGAATATGGAGGCTTAATTATGAAAGAGATATCGATTAGTGAATTTAGAAATAATCTAAAAATGTACGCAGATCTTGTACAAGATGAGGACTTAACCATCATGAACAATGGTAAAGCAACTATGAAAGTAACAAGCCCAAATAAAATAGAAAGTGAAAATGAAACATTTATGTATAATACACCACTTACCAAAAAGGAAGTGTTAGAGATTGCGATAAGCAATAAAGTTGAATTTATTAGATTACAATTTATCGATGTCTTTGGTTTTGTGAAAAGTGTATCTATTCCTTTAGATAAATTAGAAAATGTTCTTGAAAATGGTTGTACCTTTGATGGCTCATCTATTTCAGGGTTTGCTAGACTTGAAGAATCAGATATGTATCTAATCCCTGATATAAATACCTTTTGTATTTTGCCTTATGCTAGCAGCCCAAAGGTTATTGCTAGATTAATATGTGATGTCTATACTACCGATAAAAAACCTTTTGAAGGTGACCCACGTTATGTATTAAAGAAAGCCTTAAGACATGCCAATAAATTAGGATATACCGTTGATATTGGCCCAGAGATGGAATTCTTCTTATTTAATATTGGTGAAGATGGTAAAGCTCAATTGGATAATTCTGATGATAATGGTTATTTTGATATTGCTCCTTTTGATAAGGGTTCTATAGCTAGACAAGCTATCTGTGTTGCCTTAAAAAAGATGGGCTTTGATGTTGAAACTACGCATCACGAAGCAGGCATAAACCAACATGAGGTTGATTTTAGATATTGTAATGCTTTAGAAGCCGCTGATAAGATTATCACTTGTAAGACTACTATTAAAACAATAGCGAAAGAAAATGATTTATATGCCACATTTATGCCAAAACCTGTTTATGGTATTGCTGGAAATGGTATGCATATCAATATATCTTTAAAAAATAATCAAGGAAAGAATGTCTTTGGTGGAAATCTAGAAGGAAATCTGTCAAAAGAAGCCCACTACTTTGTAGGTGGTTTATTAAAACATGCCAAAGGTTTTTGTGCTATAACTAATCCATTAGTTAATTCGTATAAACGTCTAGTATCAGGATATGAAGCACCAACAAGTATTACATGGGCATTTAAGAATAGATCGCCACTAGTAAGAGTCCCTTATTTTGAAAAAGACCACGCAAGAATAGAACTAAGAAATCCTGATCCATCTTGTAACCCATATCTAGCTCTAGCAGCTATTATT
Organism: Erysipelotrichaceae bacterium; assembly: GCA_963609745.1. Taxonomy (GTDB): domain Bacteria; phylum Bacillota_I; class Bacilli_A; order Erysipelotrichales; family Erysipelotrichaceae; genus Colivicinus. Next base: position 6,044 of record CAVDLK010000067.1, read on the forward strand.
GAAGCTGGTTTAGATGGTATTGTTAATAAGATAGAAGCACCAAAGATGATAAGTGTTAATGCTTATAAACAAGATAATATTGACACTTTACCTCAAGATTTAATTAGTGCTATTGAAGAATTAAAAAAGGATGAATATATTATAAAAGCCTTAGGACCAGCTGCTAAAGTATTTATTGAATTTAAAGAAAAAGAATGGTCGAAATATAAAACAGTAGTAACATCTTGGGAATTAGAAAACTATCTAACAAAATATTAATATGGCCACAAATAATAAATTACGTATCTTAAAATTATTAGAAATATTAAAGAAATATTCCGACATGGAACATAAACTTTCTTTAACGCAAATTAATGATTTATTAGTAAATGAAGATTTAGAAACATTAAATAGAAAAACACTATATGATGATTTAAAGATATTAAACCAAGCAGGATATGAAGTGGAATATGATAATGGCTACTATTTAATAGAAGCACCATTTAATCTATCAGAAATAAAGATAATTATCGATTCTTTAAATTCTTTAAAGAACTTAGATGATAAATTCCTCAATAATTTAAATAATAAGTTATATTCCTTCTTATCCGATTATGAAGTTAAATTACTTAAAAGACTTGAATATCATAATAAACACTCTAATTCAAAATTTATTAATCGTCTAGAAGATACATTAAATGCCATTAAATTAAATAAAACAATCATCATCAAAAGAAAAAATAAAGATAAAGAAGAAATATGTCCTCTATTTTTATATCGCCATAACGATTATTATTACCTTTATTACAACTATCCTAATAAAGATAAAATCTATCATTGCCGCTTTGATAATATTTCAAATATTTTATTAAGTGAAAATAATATTAATAATACAATATCAAAAAATAAAATAATCGAAACTATAAATGAATCAAGTAATGCCTTTTATTCTAAACAAGCAAAAAATATTAAATTTAAAATAATAAATGATTCACCAT
>CAVDLK010000068.1:0-6118 GCA_963609745.1 Erysipelotrichaceae bacterium
ATATTATTCTTTGATTCAAATATAACAGTATTAATTTCAACATTCTTATCATTTAATTTTTTAATTGAATTAATTACTAACGTTTTAATAGCACCATCATTATTAACTTTAATAGATAGATATAAAAATTAATAAAATATATGGTAATATATTTATCGAAGAAATTTCTTGTTTAATCTTGTAGAGAGTGGCTAGGTGCTGAAAAGGCCATAGATGAGGCAAATAAATGCTACTTCGTAAATTAGGGTAATGCCTAACGTATAATCTGCGTTAAAGATATGAGGGCATATCGATTGATATGAACTAAGGTGGTACCGCGTATTAACGTCCTTAGATTAAGGACGTTTTATTTTTAGGAGGGAAAATGAAGTACAGAACTGGTAATGAAATAAGACAATTATTCTTAGATTTTATGATTGAACATGGACATATGATTGAACCAAGTGCCTCACTTGTGCCAATTAATGATCCAACACTTCTATGGATTAATTCTGGTGTTGCAGCATTGAAAAAATATTTAGATGGTAGTGAAAAACCAAAATGTAATCGTATTGCCAATGCTCAAAAATGCATTAGAACAAATGATATTGAAAATGTAGGTAAAACATCAAGACACCATACTTTCTTTGAAATGTTAGGAAACTGGTCTATTGGTGATTATTTTAAAGAATATTCCTTAAAGATGTCTTGGGAGTTTTTAACTTCTGAAAAGTGGATTGGTTTTGATCCTAAGAGAATTTATGTAACTATTTATCCTGATGATACACAATCTTATGATATTTGGACTAAGGAAATAGGCTTAGATCCAAGTCATATTCTTAAATCATATGATAATTATTGGGAAATAGGTGAAGGACCATGTGGACCAGATAGTGAGATATATTATGATAGAGGTCCAGAATATGATCCTAATGGAATTGGTGAAAAATTATTCTTTGAAGAATTAGAAAATGATCGTTATATCGAAGTTTGGAACAATGTTTTTTCACAATATAATGCCGTTGAAGGTGTTGATAGAAAAGATTATAAAGAATTACCACAAAAAAATATCGATACTGGTATGGGTCTAGAAAGACTTACATGCCTTGTTCAAAATGTTGAAACAAACTTTGATACTGATTTATTTATTCCAATTATTAAAAAGATTGAAGAATATACAAGTATTAAATATGCTGAAAACAAGATGGCATATCGCGTTATTGCTGACCACATTAGAACTTGTGTATTTGCTTTGGCAGATGGTGCAACTTTCTCAAATGAAGGTAGAGGCTATGTCTTAAGAAGAGTTATTAGACGTGCTATGCGTTATGCGAGAAAGTTAAATATCAATAAACCATTCTTGTATGAAATAGTAGATGTAGTTTGTGAAAATATGAAATTCTTCTATCCTTACTTATTAGATAGAAAAGATTTTGTTAAGAAACTTATCTTAAAAGAAGAAGAATCATTTATTCAAACACTTGCCAATGGTGAAAGATTACTTAATAACGAAATTGATAATGTTAAAGATGGTGTATTAAGCGGTGAGGTTATATTTAAGTTATATGATACTTATGGCTTCCCTAAGGAAATGACAATTGAAGCTGCCGAAGAAAAGGGTTTGAAATGTGACATTGAGGGATTTAATAAATGCATGGAAAATCAAAAACAAATGGCTAGAAATGCTAGAGATGTTGAAGAATCTATGCATGCGCAATCACTTGATTTATTAAATTTCAATGAAAAATTTACTTTTACTGGTTATGAAAAATTAATAGATGAATCTAAAGTCATTGCTTTATTTGTTGATGGTAAACGTGTTGAAAAGATTTGTGACGAGGGTGATATTATATTTGAACATTCTTGTTTCTATGCTACTAGTGGTGGACAATGTGCTGATACAGGTTATGTTTATAACGATAATGTTAAAGCTTTTGTAAGTGATGTTAAAAAGGCTCCTAATGGTCAATTCTTACATCATGTTAAAGTTGAAAATGGTGAAATTGTTGAAGGTATTAATTTAAATCTAGAAGTTAATAAAGAAGATAGAAAGAATATAAAGGCAAATCACTCTAGTTTACATTTACTACAATCAGCATTAAGACATGTATTAGGAAATCATGTTGCTCAAGCTGGTTCATATGTATGTAAAGATTATGCTAGATTTGACTTTACTCATTTTGAAAAGGTTAATGATGAACAATTAAAGGAAATTGAAAAATTAGTTAACCAATATATCAATAATCAATATGAAATAACTACCCAAGTTATGAATATTGATGAAGCAAAACAAAGTGGGGCAATTGCTTTATTTGATGAAAAGTATGGTGATACTGTTAGAGTTGTATCAATGGGTGATGTATCTAAAGAATTCTGTGGTGGTACTCATGCCTCTAATACTGCTGATTTAGGCTCATTTAAGATTGTTAGTGAAGAATCTATTGGTTCAGGTATTAGAAGAATTGAATGTTTAACTAAAATGAAATCATATGAAGAATTTAAATCATTAGAAAATAAATTAAATATGATTAAAAATGAAGTTAAGGCTCAAAGTATTGATACTATTGAAGATAAGATTACTGCTTTAAAAAATGAAAATATTCAATTAAATAATGAACTTAAGAAAATTAAGGAAAAATTATTAAATGAGGAAGCTAATTCATTAATTAATAATGCTAAGGATAATGGCAAATTTAAATACTTATTATTATCATTAGATAAATATAGTGGAGATATAAAATCTTATGCTGTTAATTTAAGATCAAAGATTGATAATGGCTTTGTATTCATAATTAATAAAAATGATGAAAAGTTATCAATGGTTGCTGCAGCTGGAGAAAAAGCTACTGCTCAAGGTTTGAAGTGTGGTGAAATTATTTCTAAAGCATGTGCTATGGCCAATGGCAAGGGTGGTGGCAGACCTGACTTAGCACAGGGTGGAGGATCTAAAACTAATCCTCAAGATATCTTAAATGAAATAGAATCACTAATAAAATAGTATTTATTGTATAATTATTTCAGGAGGTGTCATATGGCTAATCAAAATTCTCAAACAATGTTATTCACTTCTGAAGATATTAAAAGAGAAAACTTAAAGCAACTTTTAAAAGATGTTTCTAATGCCCTTGAAGAAAGAGGATATAATCCAGTAAATCAAATTTCTGGTTATTTAATGAGCAATGATCCAGCTTATATTTCATCTCATAATAATGCTCGTAACAATATTCAACAAGTTGAAAGATACGAGATTATTGAAGAATTAGTTAGATATTATTTAGAAAGTAAATAATGAAGGAAATAATAAAAGAAAATTAAATAAAATAGTCTCTCCTAATTAGGAGAGTCTATTTAGTTGTGGAGGTTGTATGAGAGAAGACGCTATTTATATTACAGATGAAAATGGTAAAGAAGTAGAGATGAGAATATTTCTTACATTTGATATTAATGATAAGAAATATGTTCTTGTCTATAATGATGATAATATAGATGATTTATATCCTTTTATCTATGATGAAGAGGGTAATCTATATCAAGTGGAATCTGAGGAAGAACTACAATTAATTGAAGAGGTTTTATCAGCTTATGAAGAAGAAGAAAAAAAATAAGTTATTAATCGCAATATTTATAATATTGTTTTTAATAATAGTTTGTATTACTTCAGTTATTTTTTATGTTAAAACAAATTTAAAACCTAATAAAAGTTTTTTAAATAATGAAGTATGTGGCGATTTAGATTCTCCATGTGACTATACGCCATTTGTTGTTGAAGAAGGTGCTTATGGTAAGTCTACTTTAGAGAAGTTACAAGAAGAGGGAATTATTAATGATGCCAATATTGTTTATTATTGGAATAGAATATTTGGTGGCTATTCATTCTATGCTGGATATTTTGAAATACCTCATACCATTGAAGATGAAAATGGAAGTCATACCATTACATTAGAAGAAATACTTTCATTTATTTCAAATCCTGAAAATGCCCATCAAGATACTGTTTGGATTAAGTTAGAAGAAGGAGATTTTGCTAGAGGATTTGCGCAAACGATAGCTGAAAAAGTAACTTTAAAAGATAATCCAACTAATGATGTTGAAGAAAAGAAACAAATCATATTAGATTATTGGAATGATGAAAATGTTATTAGATCTTATATGGATGAATATGAGTTCTTAACTGAAGATATTTTTGATGATGATATAAAGATTATATTAGAAGGTTATTTATTCCCTGATACATATGAATTTTATGAATATATCTCATGTGATCAAATAACAAGAAAACTATTAGATAGAACAGAAGAAATATTTGAGAAATATTATGATGATTTTAAAAATAGTGAATTATCATATCATGAAATATTTACCTTAGCTTCTATGTGCCAATGGGAATCTGGTAGTGTTAGCGATTCTGCTGGTATTGCAGGTGTATTCTTAAATAGATTAAAAGATGGTGAAGACCATGATATATGGACCTTAGGTTCTACAGTAACGGCATGTTATGCTTTTAGCCTAACAAAAGAAGAATGTTATCAAGTAGGTGATACTAGTGAATATACATCTAAAGAAGATCCATATAATACCTATGTCATTTCTGGTTTCCCTCCAGGACCAGTATGTAATCCTAATGAAATTTCAATATATGCTGCATTAAATCCCGAAAATAATGATTATTATTATTTTTGTGCTAATATGTGTGATGGAGGTACGGTATTTGCTAGTACCTTAAGTGAACATCAATATAATATAGAGAGATATTATCTAGCTTGTGATTATTAGGAGGAAAAATGAAACTTTCAAAACCAATAATAATTGGAATCGCCGGTGGTACAGCAAGTGGCAAAACATCAATTGCCGAAATTTTACGAGATAGCTTCAAAAATAGTAATTCAGTAACAATTATTAAAGAAGATGATTACTATAAAGATCAAAGCGATATGACAATGGAAGAAAGAATTAAAACAAATTATGATCATCCTTTAGCATTCGACTTTGATTTCATGTTAGAACAATTAAAACAATTATTGGATTGTAAACAAATTCAAAAACCAATATATGACTTTACAGTTCATAATCGTTCTAAAGAAATAGAAGTTATTAAACCAAGTGATGTAATCATTCTTGAAGGTTTATTTGCTCTATATACTCCTGAAATAAGAGAGTTAGAAGAGATTAAAATATTTGTTGATACACCTGCTGATGTACGTTTCATTAGAAGACTTGCTAGAGATATTTCTGAAAGAAATAGAACTATGGAAAATGTTATGAGCCAATATCTTGAGACTGTTAAACCAATGCATGATCAATTTATTGAACCAACAAAAAAATATGCTGATGTAATAATACCAGAAGGTAGATCTAATACAGTTGGTATTGACTTAATAAAAACAAAAATAAGTAGTATTCTAAATGAAAAAATGCTATAATTCACACGCACGGAGGAACTTATGGAAGAAAAATTTTATGTTACCGAAGAAGGCTTACAAGACCTTAAGAAACAATTAGATGAATTAATTCATGTTACAAGAGATGAAGTTATAGAAGAACTAAAAGCTGCTAGAGCTCAAGGTGACTTATCAGAAAATGCTGATTATGATGCTGCTAGAGATCGTCAAGCTCAAGTTGAAGCTAAGATTAAAGAATTAGAATATCAAATTAAGAATGCTGAAATAATCAAAGACAAGAAAACTGGTTCAAAGATAATCAGAATTGGTTCTACTGTTGAGATTCAAGAACTAGATACAAAGAATAAGATTACTTATAAAATTGTTGGTTCAGTAGAAGCAGATCCTGTAAATGGTTTATTGTCAAATGTTACTCCACTAGCTATGGCTATCTTAGATAAAAAAGTTGGTGATGTAGTTACAGTAAATGTTGCTAAACCATATGATGTTAAAATATTAAATATTTTATAGGAATTAAATAAATTTCAATCAAATAATGAGTAGGAGGACTACTCATTTTTTATATGAAAAAGTTATTAATTAGTACTTTATTATTAAGTATCTTAGACATTTACTTAATTCATTATTTAAAAGATATTGAACTTAATAAAAAAACCTTCGAATTTAAAAATAAAGATGATATTTTTATCATTCAAAGAAAAGATATTGTATTAAATAATACTGATGATTTTATTTTAGAA
>CAVDLK010000068.1:6128-6988 GCA_963609745.1 Erysipelotrichaceae bacterium
ATGAAGTATCTTATATTTATACATTTGATGACAACCTTATCAATATAAAAGTTAAAGATACAAATGATATTTATAAGTATGATTATCAATTAATAGAACCAAAAGTTATTGAAAAAGAAGTTATTAAATATGAAACTATCTATGTAGAAAATATAGTTGAAGATATACCAGATAATGTTATAAGTAATAATACTTCAAATAATAATATTCAAGAAGAAATCATTGATAATAAAATACATTATAGTAAATCATATTATTCTTTTCCCTGTGGCAGTGATATATCAACAATAATTCAAGTAATATCCTCTGATATTGAATGTTTTGATAATGTAACTGTTTCTTATGCTAGTTTAAATCCCTATGTTTGTGGCATATACGAGGTATATTTCTATGCTAGTGAAGACAGCATCACAAAAACCATAGAAATAGTTTAAAAAAATAGGAATTATCACTCTTAACTGTAAATAATAGTTAGGAGGCTTAAGATGCTAAAGAAATTAATACTAATATTTTTATTTATCTGTTTTATTAATATACCAATTAAAGATGTAAAAGCCGAAGAAATTGATATGGATTCTTGGTCTTATGAAATGGTAACAACATATTCTGATAATGATCCCGAGGTTTATATTTCTAGATTCACTAATTCTGATAATTCTAATTTAATAGCTTTTTGTTTAGAACCAACTGTACATTATAATACTGGTAAAAAATATCAAAAGGTACTAAATAATAACGAAAGAATATTTAAATTAGTTAAAGCATATCAAAATTACTTTAAAAGTAAAGAAGTAAAAAACGAATACTATATCGCTACACAAATATTGATATGGCAAGAGATAAGCAATACTACTTATACT
>CAVDLK010000069.1:0-6690 GCA_963609745.1 Erysipelotrichaceae bacterium
GAAAAAAACAATCGTTGATAACGATATACTATTTTTAACAAAATGATTTTGAAAAGTACACTAGAATCTCAAGGTTTAAGACAACATATTGGGCAAATTATAACACCATCTTTTCTTTTATAGGCAAATGGTGCTTTTGCGCATAATATCATCAAAAATGATGGTTCATTCATTTTTGATGTATCAATTTTATTTTTTAATTTCAAAAGGTTTTCAGCGCCTTCTTCTATTAAAGTATCGCCACCCAATTTAACTTCAATAAGACCATATTTACCATTCCTTAAATGCATTACAATGTCGCACTCTAAACCTGTTTTATCCCTAAAATGATAAATGTCGCCGCCTAATGCCTCACTATATATTCTTAAATCTCTAACACACAAATTTTCAAATAATAGTCCTAAAGTGTTTAAATCATTCATTAAATCATCTGGCCCTATACCTAGTGCTGCGGTAGCAATCGAAGGGTCTTGAAAATATCTAGTATCCGAAGTTCTAATTGCAGTTTTAGATCTCAAATTAGGATTCCAAGAAGTTGAATCTTCTAAAACGAATATTTTTCTTAATGCATTTATATATGAATAAAGAGTGGTTATATCAAAAGTATCAGTTTCATCATTGATCACATCTTGGCGAATATTTTCAAGGCTTGTTTGAGAACCAATGTTTCTTGCATATGACCTAAGTATTTTTTTTACTCTTTCTTTATCTCTTGATACATTATCTACTCTACTAATATCATTTGAAACAATTGCATCATAATAATCAATAGCCTGATATAGCGCTATATCTTTGTTTTGACCTATTGCCTTTGGCCAACCACCTCTACATATTAAAAAGGAAATTTCTTCAAGAGTATGATTATCATCTGCATATACTTCTTTATTTTCAAATAAATCTTTAAAAGAAACTTCGCCGCTAGAATCATTTGACTCATATAAACTCATTGTATGCATTTTCATTCTAGCTATTCTGCCTATTCCGGTATGTACTGAATCATCAAGATTGGCAGGGACAGCAGAACCGGTTAGAATAAATTGGCCAAACTCATCCCTTTGATCTACTTCATATCTAATGGCATTCCAAATGTTTGGTGCCACTTGCCACTCATCAATCAAATGAGGAGTTTCACCTTTTAACAAATAACCCGGATTAAGCTCAGCCATTTCTCTATATTGTTTAGACATGTCAGGCCTATCCATTTCAATATAACTTTTAGCGATATGTTTAGCTGTAGTGGTCTTACCACACCACTTAGGTCCTTCAATTAATACAGCGCCTTTACATCTAAGCTTTTCTTCAAGTATTGTGTCAGCAACTCTTTTATAATATTGTTTCATAAGGCCCTCCTAAACATCTTTAAAATAACACTAATAATTACTTTATTCAAGTATTTGGCCGATTTTTATCCATGAACTTGGACCGTTTTTATTCATGAACTCGGCAGATAAGAAATGGTACATAGATTATTACTTAAATAAGTTTTAGCATTTAAGAAAAAGCAATCAGAATTATTTAACTAATTACTGATTGCTTATAAGAATTGTGATAAAAAACTTTTGTTAAATTATATATTATCTATTATTCAAATAATTGCATGCAGCAATTGCTGCATTAGCACCATCACTACATGCTGTTGCTACTTGTCTTAAAGATTTATTTCTACAATCTCCGGCAACAAAGACATTACTTGTTTTTGTGATAGTTGATTCATTTACTTTGAAATAACCTCTATCATCTAAATCACATAGATTTATAAAGGCTTTATTATCTGGAACTAAGCCAATTGCTAGGAAGATTCCGTCGCATTTAACTACTTTTTCTTCATTATTTTCTAAATAATTAAGACCAACGATTTTATTATCTTCAACGATATATTTTAATACCTTGCTGTTAAGGTGAGTCTCGATATTCTTTTTACTTAATACTTGTTCTTGAAGTTTTGCTTCAGCAGTGAAATATGGTAAATCTTGAAGGATGATAAGTTTGTCTGCTATGTCAGCTAAGATGTTTGCTTCAACAAAGGCACTATTACCTCCACCAACCATAACAACAACTTTATCTTTATAGAAACTGCCATCACATACAGCACAAAAATGAATTTGTTTACCTATGAAATTGTCTTCATTATCTAAATTTAATTTACGATGCTTAGTACCTGTAGCAAGTATTACTGATTTTGCTTTAATTTGTTCTTGCATATCAGTATAGATAGTACATTCATCATCATTAGAATCAATTTTAATTACTTCATCAAAAAGAAACTTACCACCTTGGACCTTTACTTGTTTAAGCATTAAATCACCAAATTCATCACCAGAGATACTAACAAATCCAGGTATATTTTCAACTTTAGGTGAATTAACTATCTGGCCACCAAAAACAGATTTTTCAATAACTAAAACTTCTTTTCCATTTCTTAAAGCATATAGTGCAGCGGTTAATCCTGCAGGACCACCGCCCACTACAACTATGTCATATATCTTTTCCATATTCTTTTATTTATTTGCTTGTCTATATTTCATCCACTCGATAGCAGCATTAGCACCAACAAATTTAGTTCCATCTGGATCAATAATAGTTGGAGTTTCGGTTAAATGTAATTTTTGTGCTTCTGACATATCTTGACTACAGTTAACAAGTCTATATTCAATACCAGCCATATCTAATCTTTGTTCTGCACCTTTACATTTTGGACAGTGGTCTTGAACATAAATTGTAACTATATCACTACCTGTAGAAACCTTTTCTTGTGCTACTTCTTCTTTAACTTCATTTACAACATCTCTTGCTTTTAATACTGATGTATCAACCTTATATTCTTTTCTTGCTTTAAATTCTTGAACTTTGCCATCATTCCAGTTTTGTACAGGACGATAATAACCAGTGATTCTAGACCATACTTCTGTCTTCTTACCACATTTTGGACAAGTATATGCTTCACCTGTTATATAACCATGGTCTGGGCAAATAGAATAAGTTGGAGAAAGTGTATAGTAAGGAAGTTTATAATTATCAGAAATCTTCTTTACTAGATTTGCAGCAGCCTTCCAATCAGGAAGTTTTTCACCTAAGAAGGCATGGAATACTGTTCCTGATGTATATAAAACTTGTAGTTGATCTTGAATATCTAATGCTTCAAAGATATCTTCAGTGAAAGATACTGGAAGATGTGATGAGTTAGTATAATATGGAGTTTCTGAATCCTTAGAAGCAGTAATAATATCAGGATACTTTTCCTTATCATGTTTTGCCAAACGATAAGAAGTAGATTCTGCTGGAGTAGCTTCTAGGTTATATAAATCATGATATTCTTCTTGATATTGTACTAATCTATTTCTCATATGATTTAAACATTCAATCGCAAATTCTTGGGCTTGCTTGCTTGTTAAATCCTTTTTAATCCAATTAGCATTCAATGCAGCTTCATTCATACCAACTAGACCAATTGTTGAGAAGTGATTATTAAATGTTCCTAAATATCTTTGAGTATAAGGATATAAACCATTATCTAGTAATTTAGTAACAACTTCACGTTTAATATGTAATGATCTAGCAGCAATATCCATTAATTTATCTAATCTTCTATAGAAATCATCCTTATCACTTGCTAGATAAGCAATTCTTGGCATATTGATAGTAACAACACCAATAGAACCAGTTGATTCACCAGAACCGAAATAACCACCTGATTTCTTTCTTAATTCTCTTAAGTCAAGTCTTAATCTACAGCACATTGATCTGATATCTGATGGTTTCATATCAGAATTAACATAGTTAGAGAAATATGGTGTACCATATTTAGCAGTCATTTCAAATAATAATTTATTATTTTCTGTTTCTGACCAATCAAAGTCTTTTGTAATTGAGTATGTAGGAATTGGATATTGGAAACCTCTACCATTAGCATCACCTTCAACCATTACTTCAATGAAAGCCTTGTTTATCATAGCCATTTCTTGAACACAATCTTTATATTTGAAATCTAATTCCTTGCCACCAATAATACAATTTTGTTCAGCTAAATCTTCAGGAACAGTCCAGTCAAGAGTGACATTGGTAAATGGAGCTTGAGTACCCCATCTACTTGGAGTATTAACACCATAGATAAATGATTGAATATTTTGTTTTACCTCTTTATAAGTTAAATTATCTGCCTTAACAAAAGGTGCTAAATAAGTATCAAAAGAACTGAATGCTTGTGCTCCTGCCCATTCATTCTGCATAATTCCTAAGAAGTTAACCATTTGATTACATAATGTTGATAAGTGCTTAGCAGGCTTAGAAGTAATCTTACCATTAACTCCACCTAAACCTTCAGTAATCAATTGTTTTAAAGACCAACCAGCACAATAACCAGTAAGCATTGATAAATCATGAATATGAATATCACCATCTTTATGTGCTTCACCTATTTCTTCATCATATACTTCTGATAACCAATAGTTAGCAGTAACTGCTCCCGAGTTAGATAGAATTAAACCACCAACTGAATATGTTACAGTAGAATTTTCCTTAACACGCCAATCTAGAGCGTTTACATAAGAATCAACTAACTTCTTATAATCAAGCATAGTAGCAGAGATATTTCTAGCCTTTTCTCTTTGCTTTCTATATAAGATATATGCCTTAGCAACATCAGGATATCCAGCCTCTGATAATGTTTTTTCTACAGAGTCTTGAATCTCTTCAACTGTTACCTTTTCATCCTTAACTTTGCTAGAAAAATCAGAAGTAACTCTTAATGCTAGTAAATTAATTACATCAGGATGATGTGACTTCTTACATGCTTCAAACGCTTTTGTAATAGCCTCTGATATTTTACTTAAATCAAAATCTACGACTTTTCCATCTCTTTTAACAACACGATACATAATAGTTACCCCTTTTCTCCTCTTATTTCTACGTTTTCAACGTATGGTTTTATTGTTTGCCTCATCTTTTCCATAGTATCGGTATCCACCGCACTTAAATCATTTTGAATACAAGTACCATGATCTACAAATCCCTGTAGATAATAACGCTTAGCGCCCTTAATCCACTCACCAATGTCCTTAAAATCCTCTACATCATGAAATTGTTTGACTACTGTTGTTCTAAATTCATAATCTACATGATCTTCTAGTAGATAAGCAACACTTTTTTCTATTTGCGATAAATCAAAGTCATCTTGTCCAATAGTTAAAGCATATTTAGACTTACTATTCTTGATATCCATAGCAACATAATCAAGTAAACCCTCATCTATTAATTGCTTCAACAACTCATAATTAGAACCATTGGTATCTAATTTTACCTTTAGTCCTAATTTCCTAACCTCAATAATAAAGTTTTTAATACCATTGTGTAATAATGGTTCTCCACCACTTATACAAACTCCATCAAGAATCTTATTACGAAGTTTTAAATACTCCATAATACTCTCACAAGAAATTTCATTCTCATTCTCATTTAAGAAAACCAAACTTCTATTGTGACAAAATGGACACCTAAAGTTACAAGCCCCCGTAAATATAGTAGCTGCAACCTTACCTGGATAATCTAACAAGGTCAATTTCTGTAATCCATAGAATTTAATATCATTACTTTCTATTTCTACCTTAGAATATTCTCGAGCCTTTTCAATTAATTTTGCTTGTGTAGCATAATAACTATTTAACTCATCCTCAGATAAATCACTACTTAAATAAGCTCGCCATTTAGTTTTCAAGTCATATAACTTAGGAATTAATTCCCTTGCCTTATCACTTGTATATAACAATTTAGACCTCTTATCTAAATCATTACTTTCAATCCTGACATAATTTAATTGTTCAAGCCTTTGTATTGATTTAGTAATTGTCCCCTTATCAAATACACCTCTTAAAGCTAACTCATTCATAGAAATTCCTTCATTTTCATATATCTGTATTATCAAAAGTAAGTGTGTATAACCAAGTTCATATTCACTTAAAGTCTTATCAAAATACTTTTGACAACAGCGATACAAAATAGAAGAGTCTAAACTTAAATAATTTTTTTCTGTCATTAGATAACCTTGTATAGACAATTATATGATAAATTGTTGAAGTTTCAACTAATTTGCATCCTAATTCAAAAATTTTTTAATTTTTATATGTCCCCGGGAAATTTTAAAAAATTATAAAAAGAATTTGATTTAGATTTTATATCATAGTACAACGTACTACATCAAAGGTCATAAATATGGCGTTTTCTATTAGACTTACTGATGAAGAAAAAAATTGGCAGAAAGTTACGCTAAAATGCATTCATTATCTTTAGGTGAGGCATTCAAACAAGCATTATTTGAAAAAATCGAAGATGAGTATGATGTTGCTGTGGCTGATAAAGCTTATAAAGATTATCTAAATGATGGTTGTAAATCAACTCCAATAAAAGATTTCTGGAAAGAATTAGGTTTAGATGAAAAAGTATAGTGTTGAGGTATCACAGCGCTTCAAAAAAGAATTCAATAAATTTGATAAATACACTCAAAGAATGATTAAAGCTTGGATTGATAAAAATATTGTAGATTGTGAAAATCCAAGAGCACATGGAAAACCGCTATCAGCTAATAGAAGCGATCAATGCAGATATAAAATTGGTGATTATCGTTTAATCTATTTAATTGACGATAATAAACTTGTTATCTTAACCATCTCTGTTGGACATCGAAAAGAGATATATAAA
>CAVDLK010000070.1:0-6667 GCA_963609745.1 Erysipelotrichaceae bacterium
AAAACAACAGATTTACCACATCTTCTTATTCCGGTGATAATTTTAATTAAATCAGTTGGTGAACATTGTTTGTTAAGTTGCTTACAGTATTCTAGTATTTCTTTATATACAAAAGGATAGATTTTAAAAGCAACATATCTACCTGATAATTCTTTTGTGAATTCACTAGACAATAGTTTTGAATTAGATCCAGTTATAAAAATAGAGTAATTATATAATCGTAAGGTTTTGACAGCGTGTTGCCATTCTGTAATATTTTGAACTTCATCAAAAAATAAGTACCATGTATCTTTATTTGTATTTTTTTGAACATAGTCTAATAACTGGTCACAATTTTTGATATTAGAACTAATTCGTCTATCTTCAAAGTTTAGATAAAGTACATTGTTAGTCTTTTGTTTAACTTCATCTAATATTTGTTGTAAAACAACAGATTTACCACATCTTCTTATTCCGGTGATAATTTTAATTAAATCAGAATCATAGAAACCTCTAATTTGTTGTAAGTAGTGTTCTCTAATTATCATACATTTGCCTCTTGTATTGATAATTATAGCATAAACATTAAAAAGTTATCAGTACTACTGATAACTTTTACTATTATATGAAAAAGTTATCAGTAGAATGATAAGTATCATAATCTTTTATGAGTTTACCTATAGCTTTTAATTTATGGGTAAAGAATTAATTATTTAATTTCTTCTCCCATTTTGGAAAGGGTTATTTTAGTGTAAGTATATGAATCAGAATGTGGTTCAATGCCAACTATTGTTATTTGACCTTGTTTTGGACCATAAGACCAAAAAATTCTAGTAGCAGCTGAAGTATTATTTTCTTGATATGATTCCCATACTTTTATGCCATATCTAGCACTTAATGCAGCAATTTCGTGTGATTTTAAACTAGGATGGCGTGGATTTTGATAAAGTAGATACATTGCTTTACCGAATTGTTTATATAATTTTTCTTCATCTTTGTTTGTGTTTTTTGAAGTTACTTTACTTTTTAAATTGTCCCAAAATTCTTTAACTTCGGGAATTCCTGAATAAATACTATATTCCATCATCAGCAAACTCGGATAAGTCAATCTTTTCAGAGACTTTTCCTTCTTTCATATTTTGTATTGAATTATCCATCGTAGATAAAGAATTGGTGGAGATTTGAAAAGGTGTTGTTAATTCCCTTGGATCCAATATAATTTTTCCATCTTTATATTCTGAAACGTGATAATAATCAAATAATACATTGCGTAGAGTGATTCGTTTTTTGCGTCTAGTTTTTGCATCGTATTCTCTAATCACGTTTGTCATTTATAGTACTTCCATTAATGGGCAAATATTCAAATGGGATATATATAATGTCACTATAAAAGCGTAAATATAATAATTTTATATGTGTGATACAATTAAATTGTTAAAAACGGAATGTGTAAAAAGCTTGTAATATATGGTTAAATAGCACATTTCCTTGAGAAAATGTAGTAATAAGTAATATAATAATTTGGTTAGAAGGAGTAGACTATGGCATATAAGAGAATAGGTGACATCTTATTAGACGCTGGAATGCTTACACAAGAATCTTTGAATGATGCTCTTGAGAAGGCTAAGAATGCTAAACAAAGATTAGGTGAATATCTAATTGATAAGGGTATTATTTCTGAATCTCAATTAATAGATGTTTTAAGATTACAATTGGGTATCGAATTTATAGATTTAACAAAGGCAAATATTCCAACTAGTCTTGCTTCAGTTGTTCCTAAAAATCTTGCGAAACAATATAATGTAGTTCCTGTTAAGCAACAGGGTGATTTGTTGTTTTTGGCTATGGCCGATCCTTTAAACTTTAGAGCAATCGAAGAGGTTAAACAAGCTTCTAAGAAAAGAGTAATACCAATGATTGCTTCTAGTAGTGCTATCAATAGAGCAATTGTTATGTTATATGGCAATGAAGGTGTTTCACGTGCTATTGATGAGATGCAAAAGACTATTACAGAAGATGTTCAACAAGTTGAGACTATTAAGGCTGATGAAACAAGTGAACAAGCTGCTCCTGCAATTAAGATTGTTAACTCTATTATTGAAAGAGCAGTAGCGGAAAATGCTTCTGATATTCATATTGAACCAAGAGAGAATGAATTAACTATCAGAATGAGAATTGATGGTATTTTACATCCAATTCTTTCTATTCCTGCGAATATGCAGAATGCTGTTATTTATCGTATTAAGATAATGGCTAATCTAGATATAGCAGAAAAGAGAATTCCTCAAGATGGTCGTGCAAATATTTCTAGTAAGGGTAAGGATATTGATTTACGTATTTCTACTCTTCCTACTGAATATGGCGAAAAGATTGTTATTAGATTCTTATTTAAGTCTGAAACATTATTATCAACTGATGGTATTGGCCTAGAGGGTAAGAATTTAAGCGATTATAAAGAATTATTAAAGAATAGCAATGGTGTTATCTTAATTTCTGGTCCTACTGGTTCAGGTAAGACAACTACTATGTATACCATGATTAATGAATTAAATAGGGAAGAAGTTAACTTAGTAACTTTAGAAGATCCTATTGAATATAACATTGATGGTGTTAACCAAGTTCAAGTAAATGAAAAGGTTGGTTTAACATTTGCGGCAGGTTTAAGATCTATATTAAGACAAGACCCAGATATTATTTCGGTTGGTGAAATTAGAGATGGTGAAACAGCTGAAATTGCTATGCGTGCTGCCATTACTGGCCACTTAGTATTATCAACAATCCATACTAATTCTTCTATTGCCACATTAGATAGATTAGTAGATATCGGTGTAGAACCATATTTAATTGCTTCTGCATTAAAGGGTGTAATTGCTCAAAGATTAGTAAGAAAAATATGTCCACATTGTAAGACTGCCTATGAACCAAGTCAAGAAGAACTTGATGATTTAGGTATCAAGAATACCGAACATAAAAAGATTACTTTCTATAAGGGAACAGGTTGTGCTGAATGTATGCATACTGGTTATAAAGGTAGAACTGCGGTATTTGAAATGTTAACTTTAAATGCTGATATTAAGAATGCCTTTAGAGAAAATAAGTCTCATAAGGAATTGGAAAATACTGTTATGGCTAGTGGTTTTAAGCCAATGAAATATCAAGCTTTAAAACTTGTATTAAGTGGAGACACTACAGCTAGTGAGGCTATACGTGTAACTCATAGCACAGATGAATAGGAGGAAAGATGGCTACATTTAAATATAAAGCTATATCTAAATCCGGTGTTGATGTTGATGGAGTAATAAAGGCTCATGATCAAAATGAGGCTATTATTGAGTTAAAGAATACTTGTGCTATGGTAACTTCTATTAAAGAAGTTGATGAAATGCCAAGTTTCATGCAAAAGGCCTTTAATGCCAGGGTTAAAGAAAAAGAATTAGCTCTTGTATCAGAACAATTCTCTATCATCTTAAAAGCAGGACTACCAATCATGAAAACGATTGAACTAGTTGCTAATCAGGTTGAAGATAAACAAATGAAGAAACTTCTAAAAGAAGTAGAAGAAGATGTTAGAGGCGGTTCTAGTCTTGCGGATGCTTTTGAAAATAGAGAAAATAGATTACCAGCAACCTTCATTGAAACAATTCGTGCAGGTGAACAATCAGGTAACTTAGATATTTCTTTTAATAGAATGACTAAATATCTAAATAAAAAAGTTGCTGTTAATAATAAAGTTATAACCGCTTTAACATATCCCGCATTTGTTATTGTAATTGCTGTAATAGTAGTAGCAGTTATAATGATTCTAGCTGTACCAACATTAACTGAAACATTTGCCGATATGGGATCAGAATTACCAGCACCAACTAGAATATTAATAAATATTTCTGATTTCTTTACAAAATGGTGGTGGTTAATGGTATTGATTATTTTAATAATCGCTATAGCATTCTCTATTTGGAAGAAAACAGATAGTGGCCACTACATGTGGGACCAAATTAAATTAAGATTTCCAATCCTAGGCAGATTAAATCTAATGAATGCTGCCTCAGAATATTCCAATACTTTCTCAACAATGTTAGGAGCTGGACTTCCTGCGGTAAAAGCCTTACATACAACAGGAAAGACCTTATCCAACTACTATATTGGTCAAGATATATTAACATCATGTAAAGATGTTGAAGGTGGTAATACCATCGCAAGTGGTCTAGAGAAAAATACCGAACTACCAGAATTAGTTGTAGAAATAACTGGTATTGGCGAACAATCAGGTACTCTAGAAAACAACTTAACAGCAATCGCTGAATACTATGACCGTGAAGTTTTAAATCAAACAAATCGTGCCATATCGCTTCTTGAACCAATTATTATTTGTATTTTGGCCGTAATAGTGTTATTTATATTATTGGCCGTTTACCTACCAGTATTCTCAATGTACGGTAGTGTAATGTAACCTCGGTATAAACATTCACCCAAATGTTTATATATACACCCAAAGATTTTATTTATATTTATAAGGAGAAAAGATTAATATGAAAAACAATAAAAAGGGTTTCACATTAATGGAAATGCTAATTGTTGTAGCTATTATCGCTGTATTAGTTGCAATCGCTATTCCTGTATTAAATGGAACTCTAGAAAAATCAAGAGAAGCAACAGATGCTGCTAACCTACGTGCTGCTTATGCAGAATGTGCTATCGCAGTATTAGATGGATCAACTGGTAATGGTGTAACAATTGATTCAACAACTAAAGCTGCTTCAAAAGATGTAAGTGCTACTCAAACACAAGAAGGTTGGCAAAATACTGCTATTGAAAATATAGCTGGTAAAACTTTAGAAACAACAAGCGGAAGCACTACTACTGGTGATATTCCTGCATTAGTAAAAGGTAAGTCTTGGACTGTTACTGTTGCAACAGATGGCACTGTAACATTTGCTGAAAAATCAGGATCGTAGTAATTTAAAAAACAAACTCTCCTACTTGCATGCGTGGGAGATGAATGAATAATTAATATCTCTAGGGCCTATGGGTGGGGTTCTAGAGATTTGGTAAAATTTATGAATTTATTTGATTATCTAGATACATATATGAAGATTTATACACTTATTGTTTGTTTTTTATTTGGTAGTGTTATGGGTAGTTTCTTGAATTGTTATGCGTCTAGAATTTGTCACAATGAATCTATTGTTAAGGGTAGAAGTCATTGTGATGCATGTAGTCATGTATTGGGTATCTTAGATTTAATTCCTGTTGTTTCTTATTTAATTAATAAGGGTAAATGTAGATATTGTGGTTGTAAATTAAGTGTTAGATATCTAATTAGTGAGATTGTTGGTGGTTTAAGTTTTGTATTCATAGTTTTGAAGTTTGGTTTTAGTTTAAAGACTATTGAATATTTGATTCTTATATCTTGTATGTTGGCTGTTAGTTTTGCGGACATGGAGGATTATTTAATTCCTGATAGATTTATCATTGTTGGTATTGTTAATAGGGTGGTATTTATATTAATGGGCAATGATATTAAATCAGAACTACTAAGTAGTGTTATTCCTGCTTTGATTATTGGTGGGGTAATGTTAATCTTAGTATTTGTGATGGAAAAGATTTTAAGAAAAGATGCTATGGGTGGTGGTGATATTAAGCTACTATTTATGCTTTGTTTATATAATTCTTTAAGTCTTGACCTATTGGGTTTATTGCTTAGTTGTATTATTGGTATCATATTTGGTTTGATTGATACTAAGGGTGAAAGGGGTAAGTTGTTTCCTTTTGGGCCTAGTATTTGTTTAGGTTTCTTCTTAGTATTTATGTTTGGTTCTTCTATTGTGAATTGGTATTTATCTTTATTTTGAGGAAGGAGTGTTATGGCTAAATATATTGGTTTAGATATTGAGGATAATGAGATTTATATGGCTAAAAATGGCGATACTGTATATATGCAGATGCCTGAGAATCTTTTAAAGGATAACAAAGTTATTTCGCCTGAATCTTTATCAAAATTTATTAAGAGTGTTAAGAAAGAGGGTTCTATTGCGGGTAATGGTGTTGCTTTAGTATTACCAGATGATTCCACTTTCTTTAGAAATGTTACTTCTCCGGTTGTTAGTGATGCACAACTTAAATTAAATCTTCCTTATGAATTTAGAGATTTCGTTGGTAGTAATTCTATTGAATATAACTATGATTATGTAGTTACTTCTTATGATAAAGATGAAAATGATAATGTAAGTGGTATTAATATTCTTGCTGCAGCGGCAAATAAGAAAGTAGTAGAGGAATATTATAGTATTATTAAGCGTGCTGGTTTAAAGTTAAAGGTTGCTTTGCCTCATGAGATGGCTTTAATTAATATTATGAAGAATGCTGATGAGAATAAGGAGTATTGTTTAATTAATATTGCTTATGAGCATTGTAATGTTTATATCTTTAATGGTAGTAAATTAACAGCTACAAAGATGATTGATATTGGTTGTAAGGATATTGATTTAGCTATTGCTGCCAACTTAAATATTGATTTATATTTAGCTGCTAGTTATCGTAATACGGATCATAATAATGTATTAGAGAGTGAATATTTAAATAATATTTATGAGAATATTGCTTTAGAGGTTATGAAGACTATTAACTTCTATCGTTATGAGAACCAGGATACAAATTTATCAGAGGTTTATTTCTTTGGTACTGGTTC
>CAVDLK010000071.1:0-6659 GCA_963609745.1 Erysipelotrichaceae bacterium
GACAAAAACTATTATTACCCGTACAGTTATTATATTATTGATGATGCTTCTTGAACTATCTACTATATTTTTCTTATATAGATGGTTTGATGAAAAGGTAGTATGGATTGAACAAGTATTGCATATTCTTGGTATCCTAATTGTTTTATTTATTGTTAAAAATAGTAAACATCTTTCTTCTGATTTAATATGGATTATTGGTATATCTGTTTTTCCTATTTTTGGAACTCTATTTTATTTAACTTTAGGTGCAAATTTATTAACTAGTAAAACATTTAAGGCAATAATTAAGTCTACAAATAATTCAGAGAAATATTATAAACAAGATGAAGAAGTATTTAATAATCTTAAAAAGGTTGCTCCTAATTTACAAGGACAATTTAACTATATTTCTTCTACTACGGGTTTTCCATTTTATGAGAATACAGGTTTTGATTATTATGGTTTAGGTGATGATGGTTTCCCTATAATGCTTAAGGAATTAAGAAAGGCTAAGAAATTTATCTTTATTGAATATTTCATCATTGAAGAAGGTGAAATGTGGTCTAGTATCTTAAATATTCTAGAAAAGAAGGTTTCAGAGGGAGTAGATGTTAGAGTTATGTATGATGATCTAGGAAGCTTTTTTACTCTTTCAGTGGAATATGCTAAGGAATTAGAAAAAAAGGGTATAAAGTGTATTCCATTTAATCGTATAAATCCTATTGTTGGCATAATCATGAATAATAGAGATCATCGTAAGATTATGGTTATTGATGGTAAGGTTGCTTTTACAGGTGGTATAAATATCGCTGATCATTATATTAATTTAAAGAAAGTACATGGCTTATGGAAAGATAATTTGGTATGTATTAAAGGTGAAGCGGTATGGTCTTATACTTTGATGTTTTTAACACATTGGAATGCTTTAAGTAAGGATAAGGATGAAGATTATTTAAAATTTAAGAGAAAGTTTAAAAAAGGTGAAGTGGATGGTTATATTGCCCCATATGGAGAAACACCTTTGGATGAGGAATTGAATTCACAAAATGTTTATTTAAATATCCTTAATCAAGCAAATAAATATTGTTATATCTTTACACCATATTTAGTTATTGATACTGATTTTATGAATTGTTTAATTCTAGCAGCTAAAAGAGGAGTAGATGTTAGAATTATTACGCCTGGAATTCCTGATAAAAGAATTGTTTGGTATATCACAAAATCCTATTATCGTTCATTAATAGAAGGTGGAGTTAAAATATTTGAATTTACTCCGGGTTTTGTTCATTCAAAGGTATTTGTTTGTGATGATAAAATTGCAACTGTAGGTACTATTAATTTGGATTATCGTAGTTTATATCTACATTTTGAAAATGGTACTTATTTATATGGTTCTAAAAAGGTTGATGATGTTAAAAAGGATTTGATTGATTCTATGAAACAATCAAAGGAAATTACTTTAAATGAATGTAAAAATGGTTTATTAGAAGAATTTATATTATCTGTTTTAAGATTATTTGCGCCATTTATCTAATATGAGAAGAATAAGAAAGATTAATGAACATTTATATTATTTACCTTATAGAAAAAAGGGCGATAGGCCTAATCTTTACTATATAAAGGGAAGTAATTATTCAATTGCTGTGGATGCTGGAAATAGTTATGATCATATTTCTAATTTTTATAAACAATTAGAAATAAATAATCTTCCTTTACCAAAATATACTATTATAAGTCATTGGCATTGGGACCATACTTTTGCTTTACCATATTGTAAGTCACAAACAATTTGCACCAGTTTAACAAATTCTAAATTAAAAGAAGTATCTACTTGGAAGTGGGATAAACAATCTATGAAACAAAGGGAAAAGGATGGTTTAGATATTAGTTTTTGTAATAAGAATATTGAAGTAGAATATCCTAATTTATCAGATATTAAAGTTGTTACATGTGACAAAGAAATTATTGATAAGATGGTCTTAGATTTAGGAGATATTAAGGTAGAGTTAATTCCTCATATGGCAACCCATAGTGATGATTCGTTATTTGTCTATATTCCTAATGAAGCATTATTTGTTCAAGATGCTGATTGGATTAATCCTTATATTTCTTATGAATATGATCAAGTTAAACTTAAGGATATGATTGAATTTTTTGATAGTTTAAATTATAAATATCATTATTTAGGGCATGTAGATTTTAAGACAAAAGAAGATGCTTTAAATGAATTAAGAAATAATATTTTTTAATATAGTTAGATATTAATGGTAGAATATTTTTTGTTGTTAAGAGGTGAAAGTTATGGAAAGATATGTAGGTACAGTTTCTAGAGGCATTAGATGTCCAATTATTAAACAGGGCGATGATTTAGCATCCATAGTTACTGATGCAGTTGTTAAGGCAAGTGAATATGAAGGATTTAAACTTCATGATAAGGATGTAGTTGCCATAACTGAATCAATTGTTGGTAGAGCTCAAGGTAACTATTGTACAGTTGATGATATCGCAAGCGATGTTAAAAATAAGTTTAAGGCTGATGAAATTGGCGTTATTTTTCCTATTACATCAAGAAACCGTTTTTCTGTTTTGTTAAAGGGTATTGCTAGAGGAGTAAAGAAGATTTATCTACAATTCTCTTATCCATCTGATGAAGTTGGTAATGCTTTTTTAACTTTAGATGAATTAGATGAAAAGGGTGTTAATCCTTATTCTGATGTATTGACTGAAGAAAAATATCATGAAATCTTTGGCAATCCAGTTCATGAATTTACTGGTGTAGATTATGTTAAAGAATATCGTAAATATATTGAAGATGAAGGTTGCGAATGTGAAATAATCTTCGCAAATCAAGCTAAGGCAATTTTAAACTATACCAATAATGTATTAGCTTGTGATATTCATACTCGTAAGCGTACAAAGAGAATCTTAAAGTCATTAAATGCTAATGTACTTGGCTTAGATGATATTATGACTTCTTCTATTAATGGCTCAGGTTATAATGCTGATTATGGTCTATTAGGTTCTAATAAGGCAAGTGAAGAAACTGTTAAATTATTCCCTAGAGATGCTCAAGGTTTAGTAGAAGATATTCAATCACGTTTATTAGAAAAAACTGGTAAACATATGGAAGTTATGGTATATGGTGATGGTGCTTTCAAAGATCCTCAAGGAAAGATTTGGGAATTAGCTGATCCAGTTGTATCGCCATTCCATACCAGTGGTTTAAAGGGAACTCCTAATGAAGTAAAGATTAAATATCTAGCAGATAATGATTATAAAGATTTAAGTGGTGAAGAATTAAAGGATGCAATTAAGAACACTATCAAACAAAAGGATAGCAATCTAGTAGGTAAGATGATATCTGAGGGTACTACTCCTAGACAACTTACTGATTTAATTGGTTCACTATGTGACTTAACAAGTGGTTCAGGTGATAAAGGAACACCTGTTGTACTAGTTCAAGGATATTTCGATAATTATACAAATGAGTAAAACAAAAAAGCCGAATGGCTTTTTTACTTTAGGATATCTTTTCCTTCATCTAAATCTTTAATTTCTTGAATTCTTCTAATATGTCTTTCACCATTGGAGAATTCAGTATTTAAGAAGGTATCAACAATTTTTTTGGCCATATCTAGATCAATGATTCTAGCACCAAAGCATATTACATTGGCATCATTATGTTCTCTAGATAATTTTGCGGTTTCTATTTCTGAACATACACAAGCTCTGATACCTTTATGTTTGTTGCAGGCAATTGATATACCAACACCTGTTCCACAAATCGCAATGCCTTTTTCTATACCATCATCTTTAAAGCCTTTACATAATTTTGCTGCTTCAATAGGATAGTCACAAGATTCATCATCATTAGTACCATAGTTGATAACTTCATAACCTTGTTTTGTTAGGTATTCCATAATATCAAATTTTAATTTCGTTGCTGCATGATCATTTGTAATTCCAATTTTCATCATTATCACCTCGAGACAATAATAACATAAAAATATGATAAAATTCTTTTATGGGTTTTGAAGTAGAAACACTTAAATTTGAAGGTCCATTAGACCTAATGTTACATCTTATCCATGATAATAAATTGGATATTTTTGACTTGGATATGGAAGTTTTAACTGACCAATATATTGAATATATTCATAAATTGGAAAATTTAGAATTAGAAGTAGAAAGTGAATATTTAGTAATGTTAACTACTTTAATTGAATATAAGTCAAAGAAATTACTTCCTAAGAAGGCTGATGAAGTAGATGAAGATATTGAAGATCCTAAGGATAAATTAGTAAGAAGATTGTTGGAATATCAAAAATATAAGGAAGTTTCTGGTGTTTTATATGATAAATATGTTGAAAGACAAGATCAATTATCAAAACCAGTTTCTTTTGATGAAGTTATTAAAGCTAGTAAGGATGTTGAAATACAAAAATTAGAAGGTGATCCTTATGATTTATTAAAGGCTATGAATAAGGTATTAAGAAGATTACAATTATCTAAGCCTTTAGATGTTAAATTCACACAAAAAGAATTGTCTCCAGAAGATAGAATCTTACAAATTAAATCTAGGATGAAGCAGTTACCTGAAACATTTGCCTTTGATACCTTGATTGAAGATTGTGATGATATACATGAATATATAGTTACATTCTTAGCAATCTTAGATATGGCTAAGGACCACTATCTATTATTCACTATTGATGATAATGATAATATATGGTTTAGAAGGGGTAGTAACAATGAATGAAGAATTAGAGAAAACAATTGATGATGAAAATATAGAGACAAGCAATGAAGAAGAAGTTGAACCTGATACAAGTGAAATAGAGGTTGAACAACCTGGTAATATTGAGGCTATTGTTGAAGGATTATTATATATTGTTGGTGAAGATGGTGTTAAGGTTGAACAAATCGCCCTAGCTATTAATAAATCTGTCGAAGATACAAAAACAATTATTGAAAATATCCAAAGAAAATATGCTAGTGAATTATATGGTATTGAACTCGTTGGTTATGGTTCAGTTTATAAGTTCATTACTAAAAAGGATGTTTATCCTTATGCCCAAGAATTATTTGGAGTAACTAAGCCAAGTACTTTATCACAATCTGCTTTAGAGACGCTTGCTATTATTGCTTATAAACAACCTATAACTCGTGTGGAGATTGAGGAGTTAAGAGGTGTTAATGCGGAAATGATGTTAAGGAAGTTACAAGCAAGAAATCTAATAAGAGAAGTAGGTAGGTCTGATGCTCCAGGTAGACCAATATTATATGAGGTAACAGAAGAATTTATGGATTCATTTAAGTTATATACTTTAAATGAACTTCCAGATCTTCCTAAATACGAAAAAGAAGAAGAAAAAGAATTATTTGAATAGAGGAGAACAAAATGAGCGAATGTAATCATGATTGTAGTAATTGTGGACAAGATTGTAATGAAAGACAAGATTGTAGCCACGATTGTTCCACTTGTTCACAAAACTGTGGAGAAAAAGAAGTTATAATGCCAACTAGTGATACCAAGATTTCTAAGATTATTGGTGTATTGTCTGGCAAAGGTGGTGTAGGTAAGTCAATGGTTTCTGCTTTATTAGCCGTAGAACTTGCCCAAAAAGGATATAAAGTAGGTATCATGGACGCTGATATAACTGGTCCTAGTATTCCTAAGATGTTTAATTTAAATACTCAACTATATGGTGACGAAAAGGGTATCTTTCCAGCTACTAGTACTTTAGGTATAAAGGTTGTTTCTATCAATATGATGTTAGAAAATGAAGATGCTCCTGTATTATGGAGAGGACCAATTTTAGGTGGTGTTATTAGACAATTCTATACAGAAGTACATTGGGGCGAATTAGATTATTTACTAATTGATATGCCTCCGGGAACTAGTGATGTTGCCATCTCTATCATTCAAGATATACCAGTAGATTCCTTTGTTATGGTAAGCACACCAAGTAAACTAGTATCTATGGTTGTAGGTAAAGCAATAAATATGGCTAAGGAAGTAGATAAGCCTGTTGTTGGACTAGTTGAAAATATGGCCTATGTTAAGTGCGATGAATGTGGCCATGAAATAAATATCTATAAGAATGATGATACAGAGGCTACCGCTAATAAATATGGTCTAGAAGTACTAGCTAAATTACCAATTGATCCTACATTAGCTAATTTTGCTGATGATGGTGAAATTGAAAGTTATAGTAATAATTACTTAGATAAATTAATCTCTAAATTAGTGTGATGATGAAAATCATCACCTCTTTTTATATTAAAAAAACCCATTTAAGGGTTTAATATTTAATGGCAGGGGTGGTAGGGGTTGAACCCACACCAACGGTTTTGGAGACCGGTACGCTACCGCTACGCCACACCCCTATGTGCTTATTAATTTTATCCCATGCCTCACCATTTTACAAGACAAAAATTTATGAAATCACTTGATTACGATTTGTATCTAAAACAAAGAAAGAAAATAGGCAGTGGCTCTAGAGCCACCATTTATTTGTGGCAATCTTATGCCTATAAATATTATGGTGATAATTATCTACAATCATGGATTGATCATGAATATAAGGTACAAAAACAAATAATAAATACTAATTTAAATGTTGCTAGATTTTATGAAACATCTTTTGAAAAGACTATTAAG
The DNA here is from genome assembly GCA_963609745.1 of Erysipelotrichaceae bacterium. GTDB lineage: Bacteria > Bacillota_I > Bacilli_A > Erysipelotrichales > Erysipelotrichaceae > Colivicinus. Next base: position 6,647 of record CAVDLK010000071.1, read on the forward strand.
ATGGATTATATAG
>CAVDLK010000072.1:0-6581 GCA_963609745.1 Erysipelotrichaceae bacterium
GTAATTAGGAGTAATGGAAATTGCATCATAACTATCATGAATTATTGATAATACATCTCTATAACCTGCTATTTCTTCTTCATCCCCACTTTTAGGGCTTGTTTTTTCTTGCATCAATTGCTTTAATCTAGTGCCAGTAGTCCTAATTCCTTCAATATTATTAGAAGATTCAGTACTTTGTATTTTAGCGATTTCAACTAATCTATCTAATGATTCGGGTTTTTGTTTTAGATATAATTCTTGTTTTCCCTGTTCTTGATATATCTTTGCGATATAGTTGATGATGCTTGTATCCCACTTTTCATTTTTAAATTCTTTATAGTTGAAGGTTCTCATAATGTTTACTCCTTTCTCGTAAATTATATTATATTTTACGAGAATTATAAACCAAAGATTTCGTTGTTGAAATGTTTATCACTTATAAGATTATTAAAATTTATTCTTAATTAATACATTATTTGAACTTTGTATATTGTTGGTTGAGTAATGAATTTTATTGTCTGAGATTAATTCATTAATACAATTTCTAAATGTTTTTGAAGCATTTCCTGCATAGCCTAGTCTTTTATATAATTCGTTCGCAGAAATATTTTCTTCTTCTAATAAATCTAATATAGAATCTTCAATTTGTTTTTTGGTTTTCATTTTTTATAAAAGCATCATGTATTGGAATAATTACTGTAAAGAATGAACGATCCTCGTATGCTAATAGTGTAGGTAAAGGTGAGCCATTTTCTTTAATTGCTTTTATTGCTGTAGGAATGCCAGTATTTCTACCTTCTACTAAATGAAGTTTCTTTAAAAAAACGCCTATTCTTCGATTTCTATATCTTCTAGTTCTCATATTATATTTACTTATATCTTCATCACTAATAGATCTATCTGGTTCATCTATTTGATATGACTTATGGTAAATGGCGTTTGAAAGCAATTCTTCTATAGCTTCATAACTATAATTTATAATAGTTAAATTAATTGCTTGTCGAATAAATAAATTTTGATTTAGTACTTATATTTAAAGCTTTATTTTGAAGTATAATTACATTAAATAAAAAAGGAGACTTTTATAATGGCAACTAAAAAGAATAATGAATTAATAAGTAAATTATTATCTACTTCAGTAGTTAATTCTGTAGCAAGTAATACTGGTGCTACTAAGAAGGATGTTACTAGTGTTTTAGCTAGTGCATTACCATCTTTATTAAGCGGTGCTTCATCACAAAGCAGTAATGCTAGCACTGCGGCAAGTTTCTTATCTGCTTTAACAAGTCATAGTCAAAAAGAAGAAAGTTCTTTATTAGATAGTCTTGACTTAGATGATGGTGGTAAGATTATTGCCCATTTATTAGGTAAGGAAACTGATGATAAAGTTGAGGAAACTTCTAAAGAAACTGGTGTATCTTCTGATGTAGTATCACAAATTATTTCAGCAGCAGCACCTATATTAATGAGCTATTTAGGTAAGCAAGTATTATCTTCCATTTCTACTAATACAGCTTCAGAATCTAAGAAAACTGAATCAAAATCTAAGAAAAAAACAGAAAGCAAGTCTAAGAAGACAAATTCAAAGTCAAAGAAAACAAGTGATTCTAAGAGCAAGAAGTCTGATTCAAGTAAGAAGACTTCAAGTAAGACAAAGAAGAAGGCATCAAGTGATGATACATTATCTTCTGTTGCTTCTAGTTTATTGGAAAATGTTGATGTTGCTAGCATTTTAACAAATTTGCTTAAATAATTAGGTATAAATATGGATATTAATCAAATTATTGTTAACGCTAAAAACATGAGGACAAGTGATGTCCATCTTGTTTATGGTTTGCCAATAAAGTTAAGAATTGATGGTTCTTTAAAAAATTATGATGAGCATATTTTAACAGATGATGATTTAAATAAAATATGCCATGACCTTTGTGGTTTTGATTTAGGTTCAATCAATGAATATGATGGTGCTAGAACAATTGAAGATGGAGATGTTAATATTAGAATTCGTATTAATATCTTTAGACAACAAGGTCATTTCTCTTTAGCAATCAGAATATTATCTAATCAAATTCCTGATATAGATAAGTTGGGTTTACCACAAGTTATAAAGAACTTTGCGGAATTTAATAAGGGTATTGTTATTATTACTGGTGAAACTGGTTCTGGTAAATCAACAACATTAGCTGCCTTATTAGATAGCATCAATCATAAAAGAAGTGAACATATCATCACTTTAGAAGATCCTATTGAATATATTTATAAGCCTGATAGATGTGTAGTTAATCAAAGAGAAATAGGGAAGGATACTTCTTCTTATGATGCAGCATTAAAGGCAATCTTAAGAGAAGATCCAGATATTATATTGATAGGTGAGGTAAGAACTAGAGAAACTATTGAAGCAGCTTTATCAGCAGCTGAAACAGGACACTTGGTATTCGCAACTTTGCATACTAACTCGTGTGCTGAAACAATTGATAGAATTATTGGTTTCTTCCCGGCAGATAAACATGAACAAGTTCGTATGCAACTATCTATGACTTTAAAAGCTGTATTATCACAACAACTATTACCTAAAATAGGTGGTGGTAGAGCTCTAGCAACTGAGATTATGATTGTTAATTCAGCAATTAAAAATCTTATTAGAGAAGGTAAGACTCCACAAATCAATAATACAATCGCTACTACTATTGAAGATGGCAATATGACAATGGATAATTGTCTATTAAAATTAGTAAAAGAGCGTAAGATTACAGAAAAGACTGCTATAGAATCTGCTAGTGATAAGGAATATATGGCAGAACATCTAAACTATAAAGAAAACACTAATACAGAAATGAAGTTCTTCTGATAATATCTAAACTAGTTGTGAATTATGCAACTAGTTTTTTAAAAAATTAGAGTACATGAATTTGTAATTAAACAATATAAAAACCGCTAATCTTTGTGACTAGCGGTTATTTTAGATTTGCTTATTCTTTATTACTCAGCTCTATCCATAGCTTCTTTATAATCAGCTTGTGTTGTGAAGACATCATATTTATATGGATTCTTCTTAGCAGCAATTGATTTTTTAATAATAAAGCCAAGAGCTACAACGTTGATTGCTAGTGCTAATACTGAGATGAATCCTTGCATACTAACATTTCCTAAAGCTGGTGTTACTCCAGCAGCTGTTGCAGCAGCGATTGTTCCTTCTTTATAGATTACAGGAACGATTGAGAATACTGAACCATCTTGGAACATTGGGAATACTTGGGCAAACATACACCAAATAGCTAGAGTGTTTGCTCTATTTTGAATCCAGCCACCTTTGTTCCATAGTAAGTTCGCAAAAGTAGGAGCTAATAATAATGCAAGACCACAATACCAAGCATGAGTTGGTAAGTTCAAATATGTATATTGGAAGTTCCATACATCATAAGCTAAGATATAAACCCAAGTCATATCAGGCCATAGCATATCTTTTTGATCTTTTGAAGTATAGATGCTCCACCAACCAGTCATACAGAAGATATTGATAAGACCAGCGATACCATTTAATAGGTTCCACCAGCCACCATATAGCCAAACACCTTCTGATGAATACCACCAGCCACCAGATAAATTGCCAGCTCTGATTGCACTTTCGAAATCACTTGCTACAGCAATTAAAATATTAATTGCAACAATTACAAATGGGAAAGCCTTAAACCAATGAGCTTTACCAAGTTTGCCCCACTTGTATTTAATAACCATAAAGCCAATGCATCCAGTTGCTGCAGCATATAATTTAGCGTAATGGAACCATGAATTCATATGAACATATGTATCATTTGTTAAAGCCCATTCTTCGCCGTTGGCTGCACCAACATAAATCGCAATAAAGTAGATAGTTAGCGCTAATAATACAACACCAAAGATGCCAATTCCTCCCCATTTAGTACGAGCAATTTCATTAGTGATAATTAGCCCTAAGAATACTAGTAACCAACCTAATAGTTGGTAACCTGCAGTTTCGCCATAAACTTGAAACAACATTTCAAAATCCCCCTTTTTTCAAAACATAAATATCATAATACTTTGTGAATCCATTCGCAAGTATTCTTACATATAGATATATAAAAAAATATAAGAAGTTGATAATACTTTAAGTAACAAAAATATCAATATATTGCGAGAATCTCGCAAATAGAACATAAAATATGTTTACAAAATCGATATTAGACGATAATATATGAGTATAAAGTTGAGGTAATAATATGCTTTTAGAGTTTGGAATAAAAAATTATAAATCTTTTGTAGATGAAACTATATTTTCTATGATTCCTGCACCTAAACAAACTGGGTTAGATTATAGTTTGCTTGATGAAAGGGCTGGCAATAAGAATCAAAAAGCATTATGTTCTGCTGTAATATATGGCCCTAATGCATCTGGTAAAACCAATATCATTGGTGCTATGGAAACTTTGAGGTCAATCATTCTTAGAGGCAACATAAAAAATTCAGATACTATTTCTTCGTCAAATATGGCTTCTTCAACATTGGAATTGATTCCAAATTGTGATATGGAAGCTACGCCTATAGAATTTATGATTTCTTTTGTTGAGAAAGGTTTTCTAATCTCTTATAGTATCAAAATAGATTTGGGAACTTTTCTTTCTAAAGATTATGCTAGAAAGATTTTGTCTGAACATCTTATGGTAAATGGCAAAGATATATTTATTCGTGGCGATAATCTTGAGGTTACACTTTCAGCAGCAATTCGCCCTTTATCTAATAAGAGTATTAATAGAATAAGTCCTAAGACTAAGGAAATTGCACAAAGTAGTTTATCTGATACAGAATTGTTTTTAACAAATGGTTTTAAAAATATATTTGCGCAAGATTTAGTTTCACTTATTACAGATTGGTTCCAAAAGAAATTTATTGTTATCTATCATTCAGATGAGATGAAACTAATGCGTAAATATGCTGATCCAAAGGAAAATACTATTTATGTGGAAGCGACGCTTACAGAAGCAGCAAAGGAATTTGGCATTAATTGCAACGCATTAGGTTATAAAACAAGTAGTGAAGGGGATGATGTAGTGCTATATTCTCTCTTTAATAAAAATAAATTAGCAGTTCCAGCTGATGTCTTTGAGTCTTACGGAACTCTACGCTTTATTAATGAATTTCCATTAGTAATCAATGCGTTATCAAGTGGTGGAACTCTTGTAATGGATGAATTTGATGCATCAATTCATCCTATGGCTTTAATGAATATCATATCTATTTTCCATAACGATGAAATCAATAAAAACCATGCACAATTAATTTTTAACACTCATAATCCCATCTTTCTTGATGCATCTTTATTTAGAAGGGATGAGATAAAATTTGTGGAAAGAGATAAAGTAACAAATCATAGTATTCACTATTCTCTATCTGACTTTAAAACAGCTGATGGAATTCGTAAGGGTGAAGATTATATGAATAATTATTTTGTGAATAGATATGGCGCTATTAATGATGTTGATTTTAGTCCTATTTTAGAGAAAATAATCACTTCGAAAAAGGAATGAAATATGTTAGAAACTAAAAAATATACACTAACTGTAGAAGGAGAAACTGAACGATGGTAGTTCTTATGGCTTAAAGATCAAATAAACAAAATAGAGTCGAGAAAATATAATGCTTCCATTGTTGCTAAAGTCCAACAAAGCCCACGAAGTTTCTACAAGGCAACGAACTCAAAAGTATGTCCAGAAACAATACATATATGTGATATAGAGAGTGCTGACAAATCTCATATTTCTAGATTTGAAGGTATTTTAAAAGAAATGGCAGAAGCTAAGAAGCAGAAGAATATTAAATATCAACTTGGATACAGCAACTTTACCTTTGAACTTTGGATCATTCTCCATAAAAGAGATTGTTTTGGCCCATTCTTTGATAGAAAACAATATTTAGTTCCAATACAACAATGTTTTGATGAAAAGTTTGAGGATCTTGATCACTACAAAAGTGAACAAGCATTTAAGCGTTGCCTTGCGAAATTAACTATTGAAGATGTTAAATCGGCTATTATAAGAGCAGATAAATTAAAGCAACAAAATATTAAAGACAATAAGGTAATCGTAAAATATAGTGGATATTCTTATTATCGAGAAAATCCAGCACTATCGGTTAATGAAGTTGTAAAAAAGATTTTAAATGAATGTGGAATTATATAAATATCATGTTTAAAAAAATTAGTGATAAAAATCAATAAAAACTTATTCAATACCATTTATTAAGAAGTCTTTGAATTTAATATGCTTTACTACACTAGTAGAAAAATCAACATCATCATTGGTGATGATAACTTGTTTATCTAGATAGCTAATACCTTTAAAGGCTGAGAATTCTCTATGATATGTTTTATCGTCTACGACACTATATGCAACTTGAATATAATAAGTTATATTATTTTTTGTTGCTTTAAAGTCAATTTCTTTACCATTGTTGTCATAAACATAAACGTTATATCCTTGATAAATTAGTTCACTATATACAATGTTTTCTAGATTGTGAGTTAAATCATATCTTCCATCATTGTATCTTAATGAATTAAAAGAAACATCTGTATTGTATATTTT
>CAVDLK010000073.1:0-6402 GCA_963609745.1 Erysipelotrichaceae bacterium
ATGTAACACAGCAAAATAGATTTACATTTGTATTTAGATTCCTTTCTAGAATGTAGAATAAATTTAAAAAGTTTTAGGAGTAGATATGGCTAATATAAAAGAAATATGTTTATTAAATGATTCATTTCCACCATTAATTGATGGCGTTACTAATGCGGTTGTTAATTATGCAAGAGTAATAAAAAATAGCGGATATGATGTAAGTGTTGTAGTACCAGATATAGATAATAAAGATGATTCAGTATTTGATTATCCTGTTATCAGATATCCAAGTATCGACTTAAGAGAAAAGATAGGCTATACCGTAGGCAATCCTTTTAATATTCCTTCACTTTTAGAAATAAGCAAAAGAAATATATCTTTATTACATAGCCATTGTCCAGCAATGTCTAATATGGTCGCAAGAACTCTTAGAGATACTTTAAATGTACCTTTGATTATGACCTATCATACAAAGTTCGATATAGATATTGCGAATGCAATTAAATCTAAATCAATTCAACAATTAACAATTAATGCCTTAATAAATAGTGTTGATGCCTGTGATGAATTGTGGGTAGTAAGCGAAGGTGCTGGCCAAAACTTAAGAAAACTTGGTTACAATGGCGAATATGTTGTTATGAGAAATGGTGTAGATATGCCTAAATCTAGCGCTTCAAAAGAACAATTAGATAAGATTAATAAAGAATATAACTTAAAAGACGATATTCCAACTTTCTTATTTGTGGGTAGATTAATGTGGTATAAAGGATTACGTATTATTTTAGATGCTCTTGCTGCCTTAAAATCACAAGATTTTGATTTTAGAATGATTTTTATTGGTGCTGGAGGCGATGAAGAAGAAGTAAAAGAATATACTAATGAATTAAAATTAAACGATAAAGTTATATTTACTGGCGCCATAAGCGATAGAAATGAATTAGTTGGTTTCTATAGTAGGGCAGACCTATTATTATTCCCATCAACATTTGATACTAATGGCCTAGTAGTAAGAGAAGCAGCGGCATGTAATCTAGGATCAGTTCTAGTTAAAGATAGTTGTGCAGCCGAAGGTGTAACAAATAATATTGATGGCCTATTAATTGATGAAAATGCTGCATCCTTAGCAGTATGTCTGGCAAAGATAATAAATAATAAACAAGCCATGAAAAAAATAGGTGAAAATGCTTCTAATAATCTATATTATTCATGGGATGATTCAATTAAAAATGCTATTAAGAGATATGAAATCGTAATTGATAATTACAATAAAGGACTAAGACAAAACAAAAATAAACTATCTGATGAAATATTCTCCTTATCTTCTAACTTAATCGATATGTTAGCAGAAATCGAAGACAAAAAGAAGCAAATAGAAGAAAAGATTGATAGATATCTATAATATGAAAAGTAGGCTATGGTTAGCCTACTTTTAGATATATAATTTTCCTAAAAAAAGAGTATGAACGAATCATACTCTTAGTTGAAATATTAATTTTGTTTAATTATTTCTTTTTGCTAGTTTTCTTAGTTGTCTTAGTTGTAACTGCTTTTGCGCCATTTTTGATAGCAGCTTGAGCAGCAGCTAATCTAGCAATTGGTACTCTATATGGAGAGCAAGAAACGTAAGTTAAACCAACCTTATCACAGAATTCGATAGAAGATGGATCACCACCATGTTCACCACAGATACCTAACTTAATATCTGGACGAACAGATCTACCAAGTGTTACTGCGTTTTGAACTAGTTTACCAACACCATGAGTATCTAATCTAGCAAATGGATCTTGTTCATAAATCTTAGCATCATAGTAAGAACCTAAGAATTTACCAGCATCATCTCTAGAGAAACCGAATGTCATTTGTGTTAAGTCATTTGTACCAAATGAGAAGAATTCAGCTTCAGTAGCAATTTCATCAGCTAATAGAGCAGCTCTAGGGATTTCAATCATAGTACCAACATGGTAACTTAATTTAGCCTTAGCGTCTTTAATTTCTTTATCAGCTGTAGCAACTACGATGTCTTTAACATATTTTAATTCCTTAACATCACCAACAAGTGGAATCATGATTTCAGGAACGATATGCCATTTAGGATGTTTCTTATTAACAGTGATTGCAGCTCTGATAACAGCCTTTGTTTGCATTTCAGCAATTTCAGGATAAGTAACAGCTAATCTACAACCTCTATGGCCCATCATTGGATTAACTTCATGTAAGTCATCACAAATTGCCTTTAACTTAGCAACTGTTAAGCCCATATCTTTAGCTAATTCTTTGATTTCTTTTTCACCAGTAGGAACGAATTCATGTAGAGGTGGATCTAAGTAACGGATAGTTACAGGATTTCCTTGCATTGCTTCGTAGATACCTTCGAAGTCTTTTTCTTGTAGAGGAAGAACTTTTTCTAATGCTGCTTTTCTTTGTTCAGTAGTAGTAGAAACGATCATTTCTCTAATAGCTTTAATCTTATCTTCTTGGAAGAACATATGTTCAGTTCTAACTAGACCGATACCTTGAGCACCAAATTCAAGAGCTTGTGCTGCATCTTTTGGAGTATCAGCATTAGTTCTAATTTGAAGTCTTCTTCTTTCATCAGCCCACTTCATGAATCTCTTGAAGTTACCAGAAATAGAAGCTGGAACAGTCTTAATAGCTTCACCATAGATATTACCAGTTGAACCATCTAATGATAACCAGTCAAATTCTTTATATGTCTTGCCATTAACTGTGAATTGTTTCTTAGCGTAATCAATCTTGATATCACCACAACCAGATACACAACATTCGCCCATACCTCTAGCAACAACAGCAGCGTGAGATGTCATACCACCACGAACTGTTAATACACCTTCAGCAGCAGCCATACCTTCGATATCTTCTGGAGAAGTTTCAAGTCTTACTAGAACAACTTTCTTACCATTCTTATGTTCTCTAGCAGCATCTTCAGCACTAAATACGATTTGACCACAAGCAGCACCTGGAGATGCAGGTAAACCCTTAGCAATTGGTTTTGCAGCCTTTAAAGCAACAGAATCAAATTGAGGATGTAGTAAAGCATCTAATTGCTTTGGTTCAACCATCATTAATGCTTGATCGATTGTAACTAATTTTTCATCTACCATGTCACAAGCTACCTTTAAAGCAGCTGTAGCAGTTCTCTTACCGTTACGAGTTTGTAACATGAATAGTTTCTTTTCTTCGATTGTGAACTCCATATCTTGCATATCATGATAATGCTTTTCTAGAGTCTTACAAATCTTTTCAAATTGCTTGTAGCAAGCAGGCATAACTTTTTGAAGTTGATCGATAGTTTGAGGAGTTCTTACACCTGCAACAACGTCTTCACCTTGAGCATTCATTAAGAATTCACCAAATATCTTATTTTCACCAGTAGCAGGGTTTCTTGTGAAAGCAACACCAGTACCACAATCATCACCCATGTTACCAAATACCATCATCTGTACGTTTACAGCAGTACCCCAAGAAGAAGGGATATCGTTTTCTTTACGATAGAAGATAGCTCTTGGGTTATTCCAAGATTTGAATACAGCTTCAATAGCTCTTTCTAATTGAACTTTAGTGTCTTGAGGGAAGTCTTCCTTTAATTCTTTCTTATAGAAAGCCTTGAATCTCTTAACTAGTTCTTTCATATCATCAGCATCAAGTTCAGTATCTAACTTAACACCTTTTTTAGCTTTTAGTTCATCAATAATTTCTTCGAATCTCTTCTTAGAAAGTTCCATTACAACATCAGAGAACATTTGAATAAATCTTCTGTATGAGTCATATGCGAATCTTTCGTTATTAGTTTTAGAAGCAATTGTTGCAGCAACTTCATCATTGATACCTAGGTTAAGGATAGTATCCATCATACCTGGCATACTAGCTCTAGCACCAGATCTTACAGAAACAAGTAGCGGATTCTTTTTGTCTCCTAATTTTTTACCAGCTTGTTTTTCTAGTTTTCCTAGTGCAGTTTTTACTTGTGACATGATATCCTTGTTGATGCTTTCACCATCATCATAGTAAGCATTACATGCTTCAGTTGTGATTGTAAAACCATAAGGAACAGGTAAACCTAAACTAGCCATTTCAGCTAAGTTAGCACCCTTACCACCAAGGAGCTCACGCATGCTTGCATTTCCTTCAGCAAACATATAAACGTATTTCTTGCTCATTAATTTCTCCTTTTCAAGTCATTTTGACCGTTAATATTTTAACATAAATTACACTTATAATACTAAATGCTATGCATTTTAGCCTCAATAATTAAGATTTGTTATTGAATGAGACATTTTTGTATAATAAATAAATGTATGGAGGATAGATATGCCTATTAAGAAAAGTACAAATTATGGAGAAATAAAAATCTCTGATGAAGCAATAGCAACTCTAGCAGGTAATGCAGTAAATGAATCTTATGGTGTTGTAGGTATGACTTCTAAAAATCCAATCAAGGATGGTTATAATGCGTTATTAAAAAAAGAAAACTATTCTAAGGGAGTAGTTATTAAAAATAAAAATAATATTTTAAGTATCGATTTATATGTCATCATTTGTTATGGTGTAAAAATATCAGAAGTTGTTTCTTCAATCCAACAAAGAGTTAAATATGAATTAGAAAACTTTTTAAATGTTGATATCGAAAGTGTAAATGTATATGTAGAAGGTGTTATGGTCAATGAATAAGATAAATGCAACAGATTTTAAAGGAATGATTAAATCAGCCTGTGCTAACCTAGAAAATCATGCCAGTGAAATAGATGCTTTAAATGTTTTCCCAGTACCCGATGGTGATACAGGAACAAACATGTCTATGACTTTCAATAATGGTTATGCAGAATTGGCTAAAGTAGATAGTGATAATGTAAGCGAATTAGCGAAAATTTTCTCCCGTGGCTTATTAATGGGCGCTAGAGGTAATTCTGGTGTAATTACTTCTCAAATATTTAGAGGATTTTATCAATCAATTGCTGGAAAACAAGAATTAGAAACTCCAGATGTTTCTATCGCTTTTGAAAATGGTACTAGAGTTGCCTATAAAGCAATTATGAAACCAGTAGAAGGTACTATTCTTACTGTTATTAGGGAAGCAAGTTGGTATGCTAATCACGATTATGAAATAGAAAACATTGATTTATTAACATATTTTAAAAGACTAGTTCAATATGCTAAAGAATCAATTGATAGAACTCCCGAATATTTACCAATCTTAAAAGAAGTAGGGGTAGTTGATTCTGGTGGTACTGGTTTATTAAGAATACTAGAAGGTATGCTTTTGTATGTTGAAGGTCAACCTGTTGAATTTAAAGAAAAGAAACAAGAGATACAAACTAATCCTGCCTTATTATTAGAAAATGAAGAATTTGGTTATTGTACAGAATTTATTATTAGATTAGATAAGAATATCAAAGATAGTTTTGAAGAAAATAAATTAAAAGAAAAATTAAGCAATTTAGGTGGCGAATCATTAGTTGTAGTAAAAGATGATGATTTAGTTAAAGTACATGTTCATACTTTAAAACCTGGTGATATGTTAAATGCTGGTCAAAGATATGGTGAATTCATCAAATTAAAGATTGAAAATATGCAAGAACAGCATTCCACAATAATTGCGAATGCAAACCAAGATAAACCTAAAAAGGAAAATAAGAAATATGGAATAATTACTGTAGGTGCAGGTGAGGGACTAATTCAATTATTTAAGGATTTAGGTGCTGATAAGATAATTGAAGGTGGTCAAACTATGAATCCATCTACGCAAGATTTCATTAAGATGATTAATGAATTAGAATATTGTGATAATATCTTTATTTATCCAAATAATTCCAATATTATCTTAGCTGCAAACCAAGCAAGAGATGTATGCACTAATAAGAATATTTATGTAGTTGAAAGTAAATCTATTCAAGCAGGTATTTCTGGTATTGGTATGTTTAATTATGATGGTAGTGTGGAAGATATCATAGCTGAACAAAAAGAAATAATTGCCAATGTTACTGCTGCAAGTATTACCTATGCTATTAAAGATAGCCAATATGAAGGTATCAATGTTAAGGCTCATGATTATATTGCTATCAGTGATAAGAAGATTATCTCTTCTAATGTTGATATCAAAGAAACAATTAACGGTCTATTAGATTATTTGATTGCTAAGGATAAAGAATTATTGACAATCATTGTTGGTGAAGATGGAAATGATGCTTTAACTGATTATATCTGCAAATATATCGAAGATAATTCTAAATTAGAAGTATCAATTATTGAAGGTAAACAACCAATATATAACTATCTATTTGGATTAGAATAGTTTATAAAAATTCGAGTGATACACTAAAAGATATGTGTCTTACCTCCTCTTTTAATTGGCTAACCAAACTTATTAGGGGTTTGGTAAACTTTCTAGGGGTCCAATTTAGG
>CAVDLK010000074.1:0-6333 GCA_963609745.1 Erysipelotrichaceae bacterium
GTACTGAATCTAAGCAATTGATTGCTTTAAATGACATTATTAAGTATAAAGATGAATTTAATAATTTAGTTAATAATAATAAGGTAATTCTTTTTACTGGTAATGCATCTGAGTTATTAGGAAGAAGTATTGATAATAATTCAGCTTTAAATATCTTTGATTTTGAAGTAAAACATATAGATAAACGTTTTACTGGTGATGTTATTGTCTATAATGATGAAATTGGCGAGTTAGTTGCTTTTGTGAATAAGTCTTCAATCATTAGTGGCGATAATGAACATAAATTATTTAAATATATCTTTAAGGATAATAATTTAAATGATGAAGAATATGAAGGATATAGAAAGAATAATACTTTTGCTAGCGAATTAATTGGACCAATATTATTAAAGAATCCTAATTTTATGAAATATATTGTTAAGAAATTGCTTCCAAACGATTTTGAATATATTGAAAAAGAATATAAATATGAGTTAGCTAGTTATAATGTAACTTTAAATGCTTTAAAGGGAAGAATTAAATGAGTGGTGTTGTATTTCAATTTGAATGGGAAGTTGAATTAATTAAATGGATTCAAGCCAATATAATGAATATACCATTTGTTTGTGACTTATGTATCTTCTTTACTTATTTTGGTGAGCCCTTTATGGCAGCGCTTATTATCAGTTTTTCCTATCTTGCGATAGATAAAAGAATTGGTAAAAATATTGCCTTAGCAACTCTAGCTTCTTCTGTTATTAATCCAATGATTAAAAATCTTTTCTTTAGAATTAGACCATATATGGCTAATGAGATGATTGAATGTTTAAAACAAGTGGATATGTCTGGGGATATCTATGATATTCAAAGTCAAGGTTATTCTTTTCCAAGTGGTCATTCAAGTAATATCAGTGCTCTAGCAACTTCATTAAATCTGAATTATAAAAATAAAGTTCTAAGGATTATTTCTATCATAATAGTTTTATTAACAGGCTTTTCTAGATTTGCCTTAGGAGTACATTATCCAAGTGATGTAATTGTTGGCATAATATTAGGAATTGTAGTAGTGCTATTATATAAGTTCTTAAGTGAAAAAATAGGCGAAAATAAATTAGCTATTATTTCTTTAATAGTATTTTCTTTAGGTTTTATATATTGTGATTCTAATGATTTCTATTCATGTTATGGTATATATTTTGGTTTTGTTTGCGCAAAGATATTTGAAGAAAAATATATTAATTTTGAAAATACTAGAAATATATTAAGGGCTATAGTTAGAACCTTAATTGGTATTGCAATATTCTTAGCTATTTCTAACGTAATAAAAATACCATTTGATGAATCTTTCTTAGAAAGTGCTAATATTCTAGCATATATAATTAGATCATTTAGATATGCTTTAGCATCCTTTATTGCTTTAGGTATTTATCCAATGGTATTCAAATATAATATATTAAAGTTCAAAGATTAACGATTACAATTTATTTCGTGTGGTATATATAACTCTTCTAGATATTTAATATCTTCTGGACTTAATTTGATATTAAAACAATTTAAAGCATCATCTAGATATTTACTTTTTGTTACACCAATAATGGTACAATCATTTCCTTTGGCAAATTCCCACGCTAAACAAATATTAGCCATTGAACAATTATATTTTAAAGATAAGTCATAAACTCTTTGAACTATTTTTCTATCATATTCTTCTGATTTATCGTATCTAGTACCTTCTTTGGAATCTAAGATATATCTTTTAGAATCTGATGAGTAATCTTTTCTAGCAAGTCTTCCGGCAGCAAATGGCGCAAAAGGTGTTCTAGACATACCAAATTTATTAGCTACCGGTATTAAGTCTCTTTCATCTTCTCGATATATTAAGGAATAATGATTTTGTAGAGTAGTAAAAGGCTTATAGCCCAATTCTTTTGCTTTATAACAATATTCTGCCAATTGATGTCCATACATACTAGAAACACCATAATTATGTATTCTACCTGCTTGAATCTCTTCATTTAAGGCCTTTAAAGTATCTTCAATAGCAGTATCATAATCATAGCGGTGTAAGATATATAAATCAATATAATCTGTATCTAACCTTTTTAATGAGTTAGTAATTTGGGTATGAATTGCATCATATGATAATTTTCCTTCATTAAAATAACACTTAGTGGCAATTATAACATCTTTACGATTAAGATCTTTTATAGCCTTACCTAAAAAGATTTCTGATGTTCCTGCAGAATAATTATTTGATGTATCAAAGAAATTAATTCCCGCATTATAGGCTTGATGAATAATATTGTTTGACTCCTCATATGGCAAAGTCCATTCATATGACCCCTTATCAGCTTCGCCAAAAGACATACAACCAAGGCATAATCTAGATACTTTTAAATTTGAATTTCCTAGTTTGATATATTCCATATTTCAATAATACCATATAGGTTATAATTGAATTAAAGAGGTAGAACATGATTTTAAAATTTAATAGAAATGACTTTTCAATAAGCAAATTTGAAATAAAGGGTATTAATGATGAATTAATATATAGGGGAATATATGATTTTTCTTATAAGAATAGATTAAGAATATTTGATGCAAATGATAATGAATTAGGATATATTCAATATAAGAATTTATCATCGGTTAATGAAATTGCTTTGTTTGATATACAAGATAATAGGATTGTTTATATTGATAAGGTAGATGATTTAAATAATATCGAAGTTAAACCATTAGATTTTCATATTATTGGTGATTTAAATAATTGGGATATTAAAATAGTTGATAATAAGAATAATACATTATTAGAAACTGAAAATGAATTACAAATTAATTTAATAGATGAGGCAAATTTAATGAATTGTTTGTTTTGTATATTAGCGGTAGCTGATATTAATGAATTAAATAAGTTAAATTAAGGGGGACTTATGAAAAAGGAAGAATTTAGATTTAGATCATCAGGTGATACTTGTGATATTAGGGCAGTAAAATATTTGCCAGATACTAAGCCAAAAGCTATATTACAAATAGCTCATGGTATGGTTGAATTTATTGATCGTTATGATAACTTTGCATCTTTTATGTGTAAACAAGGTTATATTGTTGTAGGTAATGATCATATTGGACATGGTGGCTCTATCAATTCAGAAGATGATTGGGGCTATTTTACAAGTGAAGATGGTAATAGAGTATTATTAGATGATATTCATTCATTAACACAAATTATGAAAAGGGAATATCCTGACTTACCATATTTCTTATTAGGACATTCTATGGGTTCTTTCTATGCTAGACAATATTTATGTGAATATGGAAATGAATTAAATGCTGCCATAGTAATGGGTACAGGATTTGAGCCACTTTTTACTTTAAAGGCTGGTATGATGGTATGCAAAGTTATTGCCTTGTTTAAAGGTTGGAAATATCGTAGTAACTTTGTCAATAATATGGCTTTTGGCTCATACAATAAGAAGTTTGAACCTGCTAGAACTAGGGCTGATTGGCTTACTAAAGATGAAAAGATTGTTGATTGGTATATTAATGAACCTAAATGTTCTTTCTTATTTACCTTAAATGGTTATTACAATATGTTTAAGGGTATATCTAGATTGCATGATGAATCATTATTAAAAAAGACTCCTAAAGATTTACCAATATTATTTGTATCTGGCCAAGATGATCCAGTAGGTCAATTTGGTAAGAAGGTTGAGGAGTCAGCACAATCTTTAATTGCGGTGGGTTGTAAGAATGTTGAACTTAAACTATATCCTAATGATAGACATGAAATATTAAATGAAACTGATAAGGATGTAGTTTATCAAGATATATTAAATTGGTTAGATAAAAAAATAGAGGACTAAGTCCTCTATTCTGTTACATGTTCAATTCCTTGAGCAATTATATTATAAACATGATTATCATCTAAAGAATAATAGATTGTTTTACCATCTCTTTTGCTTTTAACTAGTTTGCTTGCTTTTAGTATTCTTAATTGATGAGAGATGGCTGATTGATTCATATTTAAGGCTTCCGCTATTTCAGTAACACTTTTTTCTTGTTCGAAGAGGAAATAGAGAATTCTAATTCTAGTTGAATCTGAGAAGACCTTAAATAATTCAGCGGTGTCAAATAGGGTATTATCATCTATTATTTTTTTCATATATTTTTAACCATTAATGCTCTTATGGCATTACATACAGCAATAATTAACACACCAGTATCGGCGAATATAGCCATCCACATTGTTCCATAACCTAAGGCAGTTAGTATTAAGCAAAGTACTTTAATGCCAATTGCGAAATAGATATTTTCATATACAATGTTCATACATTTTTTAGCTATTTTGATAGCCTTAGAAACCTTTAAAGGATCATCATCCATTAAAACAATATCTGCTGCTTCTATTGCGGCATCTGAACCTAAGGCTCCCATAGCAATACCTACATCAGCTAATGAGATAACAGGTGCATCATTAATTCCATCACCAACAAAGGCTAGAGTTTGTTTTTGTTTTAATAGTTCATCTACCTTGCTTACTTTATCTTGTGGCAATAAATTAGCGTATATTGTATCAATATTTAATTCTTCACCAATCTTATCGGCAACATTTTTATCATCACCAGTAAGCATAACAATTTGATTAATGCCTAAATTCTTTAATTCACTTATAGCTTGTTTAGAAGTAGGTTTAATCTTATCACCAATATGAATATGTCCTTTATATTGATTATCGATTGCTAGATGGACTATGGTACCTAAATCATCACATTTAATAGTTTGAATATTGTTGTTTTCCATCAATAATTGATTACCAACAAGTACATGTTTATCATCAATGATCGCACTAATTCCTTGTCCTGCGATTTCCTTAATTGATTTAATTCTATCTTTATCTACAGCTTTACCATATTCTTTAACAATAGATTTACCAATAGGGTGATTAGAATAAGATTCTGCTAGAGCAGCATATTCTAATAATTCTTCTGGAGAGAATTCATTATTATGGATACTTGTAACTTCAAAGATGCCCAATGTTATAGTGCCAGTTTTATCCATAGCAACAATTTTTGTTTTTGATAGAGCTTCTAAATGATTAGAACCTTTAACTAATACACCAGCCTTGCTTGCACCACCTATACCCGCAAAAAATGATAGGGGAACAGATATAACAAGAGCACATGGACATGATATTACTAGAAATGAGAAGGCTCTAAATAACCATGAAGACCAATTATAATCTCCTTTTAAGATTAATCCAGAAACAATAGGTGGAATAGTTGCTAGAGCTAAAGCACAATAGCATACAACAGGAGTATAGTATCTAGCAAATTTAGTAATAAAGTCTTCTGATTTAGATTTATTGCTTGTTGCAT
This sequence comes from Erysipelotrichaceae bacterium, assembly GCA_963609745.1. Lineage (GTDB taxonomy): Bacteria > Bacillota_I > Bacilli_A > Erysipelotrichales > Erysipelotrichaceae > Colivicinus. The sequence goes on from CAVDLK010000074.1 coordinate 5,358, forward strand.
TTTCAATTAAATCTAATATCTTAGAAACAGTAGATTCTTGGAAGTTTTTAGTAGTTTTAATTCTAATTAAACTAGTCATATTGATACAGCCACTAATAACTTCATCATCAACCTTAACATCTTTAGGTTTTGATTCACCTGTTAAAGCAGAAGTATTTAAACTAGTTTCACCCTCTACTATAATTCCATCTAGAGGAATCTTTTCACCAACCTTAACAACGATAATATCGCCAATATTTACTTCATGTGGATCAACTTTAACTAATTCACCATCTTTTTCAATATTGGCATAATCAGGTCTAATATCCATTAATTCCGCAATATTTCTTCTTGATTTACCAACAGCATATGATTCAAATAATTCACCAATTTGGTAAAACAACATTACTAGGACACTTTCCGCATATTCTTTTAAGGCAAATGAACCAACAGTAGCAATTGCCATTAAGAAGTTCTCATCAAATACTTGCCCTTTTCTGATTCCTTTATATGACTTAATTAATACATCATAACTAATAATTCCATAAGGAATCAAATATAGAAGAAACATTAATAAATCATTTTCTAATTTAATAAATTTAAATAGTATTAATAAGACTATAGTAATGATAATTCTATATAAATTTTTCTTTTGTTTTTTATTCATAATTATAGATAGATTTCACAATCATCTTCTACTTTCTTACAATTCTTCAAAACTTCTTTCATTACTTCATCACAATTAACACCATCTTCAAATTCTACAATCATCTTTAACATCATAAAGTTAACGATACAATTTTTAACACCTTTGGTTTTTGAAGCTGCATCTTGCATTTTGTTTGCGCAATTAGCACAATCTACATCAATCTTATATTCTTTTTTCATATTACCTCCATAGAACATATGAACATATGTTCATATATATTATACAAATAATTTTATTATATGCAAGTAATTTTATGTAATAATAATGCTGTGAATGTAATTGATTATT